>NZ_JABDWE010000020.1:0-150563 GCF_019685125.1 Rhizobium sp. NZLR10
GAACACAAACCAGCAATCGCCAATCCGCTTGAGTTTCTTTAGAACGAAAGACTTCGTCGCCAGCAGCGCCGCCGCCCTCGTTCAGTGAGTGGGCTTATAGAACTAACCCTCCCAAACAGTCAACAGCCATGCCGAAAGTTTTTTGACAATTTTGTAACAGGCTGATTCGGCTGGCATTTTTGTCGGTGGACATTATCCACAAGGGGCTGTCGCGGGGCGGATTCCTGAAAATTTGTTTATCGTCTGGTCAAAAATCCGTCGGAAAGTCGCTTTCAACTGGGGAAAGATAACGAAAAACAGTGGCTTGCGCGAATTTATGGTTAATGAAGGATCAAGCGCCCTCAATTGGCGAGCTTTAAATTTCCGTCACAAATCAACGGCGGGCATTTCGGAACCTATCTCCGTCTGAGGTGTTTTCTCTCCCATTGAAGGAAGGAGACCGACATGGCTGCCAACACCGATGATATCAGAGCATCTGTCAGCAAGGACATCGCCGCACTCCAACAGGAAGTCTCGCGCCTGCAGAAGATGATTTCCGCTCAAGGCGCCGAAGCCTATTACGAAGTGCGCGGCCGCGCCGGCAAGGCTTATGAAGAAGCCCTGCCCCGGGCAAAGAACGCCGTCGCACAAATCAAGGCTGAAGGCGTCGCTGCCGCCGACGCCGCCCGCGAGCATCCGGCCGCAACGACCACCGCGCTGGCGCTTGCAGGCGCCATCGGATTCCTCGCCGGATATCTGCTGTCCGGCAGTCAACAGCCGCAACCTCGGCAATGGTGGCGCTAAGTCGCCACATCCACGCATCAACCGGTTCTTTACGCACCCGCCGATCTGTCTTTCGGTCGGGTGCGTAAACGCTTATGTCTTACAAAAACCAATTTTTAATGCCAGCTATGGGAACATAAAAAACGAAGGGAGGACTACCATGGAAAACAAGAGGGCCAACTGCATCATCGAAGTCAGCGTCGACGGCGCCAATGGTCGTCACGCCGTCGGCATCATGAATATGCGCCAGGCACTCGACCTGCCGGAAATGCCAAGCCTGTCATACACACATCCGGACCCGGTCAAGGCCGCCGCCGGCATCGTCGTCAGCCGCAAGGAACTGGCCGGCTTCATGGTCTGCCGCTGAGGCGGTCAGATCCCAGCAAGCCCCCCACGGCGCTTTGCCCTTAAGCGCTGAGGCCTTTTGCGGCATTTCATTCCCTCCGTTTTTCTTTGCGTCGCTGGTATCCGTGCGCCGTTCATGCCAAGAGAGGGCACGAGGCAAGACAAGGACGTCAGATGAGGGAGCGGCGCCCACCGCATAAGACGCGTGAGCGGACAAAGCCCGCCGATAGCGCTGCAGGTAAACGGGTCATTCTTCCCCGCGCCCTCTCCAAGCTCGGTTATTGCTCCCGAACGCAGGCCGAACGGCTGATTGCCGAAAACCGCGTCGCCGTCGACGGCCGCACCATCACCGATATCGCCGCATGGGTTGATCTTGCAACTGCGCGGATCAGCGTCGACGGGCTCGTTGTCGCTGCAGAGGCGAAAATCTATCTGATGCTCAACAAGCCCCGCGGTCTCGTCACGACCCGCCATGATCCCGAAGGCAGGCCGACGGTCTATGATTGCCTCCGGGATTTTGACATCCCGCATCTCTCCCCCGTCGGCCGGCTCGACAAGGCAAGCGAGGGGCTGCTGCTGTTCACCAACGACACCGAATTCGCCCAGATCCTGCTCGATCCGATCACCCATGTCACGAAGACCTACCATGTCCAGATCGGCGGCGTCATGGACGATGAGGGTATCGCCGCCATGACATCGGGCATCCGCGACAACGGCGAATTGCTGACGGCGACCGCCGCGCGGCGCTTGCGCCAGGGTGACAGGAATTCATGGATCGAGGTCGAGCTCGACGAGGGCCGCAATCGCCAGATCCGCCGCATGCTGGAGGCACTCGGAACCGAATGCCTGCGCCTGGTGCGCGTCGCAATCGGCGGGCTCGAACTCGGCGAACTGGCGAAAGGCGCCGTGCGTCCGCTGAGCGAGGCGGAACTGCAGGTGCTGCGTCGTAGAACCGGTGTGGAAAGGTCGAGACGCAATTGACCGATGTGATGGCGATGGCGCCGCATGATTTCTGGCAGGAGATTCATCTTCCCGGCACCTTTCCCGACGACCAGGAATTCACCTCCTTTTATGTCGCCGCGCTGGAGGATGGCCGCCAACTTCGCCTGCCGATCCGCATACTGGCAGATGGCGATCACGCCCTCGCCTCGCTGATCGTCAACCAGGCGAGCTTCGCCGTGCTCGATGCGCTCGCCGAAAGCCTCGTCGAAAAGATCAGGCCCATGCGCATCGATGTTGTCGCCGGCCTGCCGACGCTTGGCCTGACGCTTGCCGCCGCCGTGGCCCAGAAGCTCGGTCATAGCAGGTACGTTCCGCTCGGTACCTCACGCAAATTCTGGTACCGCGACGAGCTCTCCGTTGCCTTGTCCTCGATCACCACGCCGACGCAACAGAAACGGCTCTATATCGATCCGCGAATGCTGCCGCTGCTGACCGGACGGCGCGTCGCTCTGATTGATGACGTCATTTCCAGCGGCGCCTCGATCGCCGCCGGTCTTCACCTGCTGACGGCCTGCGGCATCGAACCCGCCGCCATCGGTGCGGCGATGCTGCAATCGGAGCGCTGGCGCGAGAGCCTTGCGGCCGTCGCACCGCAATGGATCGCGCGCACCGTCGGCGTTTTCGCAACGCCCATTCTGGAGCGGAACGCAGCGGGCCGGTGGCAGGCTTCGCCAGCTTGATGCGAGATATGGGAATTGTCCAATCTTTGCCTGAAGGCACCTCTGTACAGCGCATGAGGAACGATTACAGTCCGCCTCGTCGATGAAACACCGGATCCATGCATGACGTTCGAGCAAGCATCCCTGCTGATCCTTCTGCTGGCGATGCTCGTTCTCTTCTCACTCGATCGCTTCCGCATCGAGGTGGTCTCGATCGCCGGTCTGCTTGCCGGCCATGCACTCGGCCTTTATCCCGCCGATCAGATCTTCACGGGCTTCGCCAGCCCCGTCGTCGTCACCGTCGTCGAGATCCTGCTGATCGTCCAGGTGCTGGCGCGCGCCAGGCTCTTCGACGGTCTTGCTGCCCGTTTCGCGGCCGCGGGCCCCTCGGGTTTCCAGGTCATATCAGGCATTTCTTCTCTTACCGGCGTCATCTCCATCTTTATGAACAATATCGGTGCCTTTGCGATCACCCTGCCGGTGGCGCTGCGGCTCGGCACGGCTCTGGCCATCCCCCGCCGCCAGCTCGTCATGCCGGTCTCATTCGCAGCCCTGCTCGGCGGTCTCGTTTCGCTGATCGGCACGCCGGCCAACCTGCTCGTCAGCGATGCGCTCACTAAAGCGACCGGCGTGAGCTTTCGCTTTTTCGATTTCGCCTATGTTGGCCTGCCGGTCGCAATCGCCGGCATTTTTATCATCGCCTTTCGCGTGCAACGGCTGTTTCCATATCTCGACGAGGCGCCGGCGACGACCTTTCCGGCCACGCGCCGTATCGTCGTCGAGCGTCGCATCCCCGATGTTTCGCCGCTGATCGGCGTGCGGCTTTCCGATTGCCCCCCGCGTTTCGGCATCAAGCCGCATGCGCTGATCCGTGGCGACAATTTCGTCTTCGGACCGCTCGACCAATCGGTGATCGAAGCCGGCGACGTGCTGCTTGCCGAAGGCGGCGATACGGTCTTTGTCGGCCTTGCCGCCGCGCAGGCGCTGATGGCTGATGCCCATCCGCACGGCCTGCAGCCGGATTTTACCCGTGTCGAAGCCGTCGTCATGCCGGAAAGCACGCTGGTCGGATCGCGGATCCGTTCGCTCGAAATCTTTCACAGTCGCGGCGTCGCAGTCACCGCTCTTTCCATGCGCGCGCCGCGCATAGAGGGCCGATTCCTCGACCTGCAGCTGTCGATTGGCGATATACTGACGTTAGAGGGGCCGCGCATAGCGATCGCCGAAGCGCTTGAAGAAAGCGAGTGCCTGCCGCTCGCTTCGGCTGCTTCGAGCGAACCCGCTTCGCTCTCCTGGCGGCCCTTCGCGCTCTTTGCCTGCGGCATCGCCGCCTCCGCGGCCGGCTTGCGTCCTGATGTTTCCTTTGCCGGCGTCGTGCTAGTGCTTGCCCTGCTCAATCATCTGAACATCCGCCAGGCGATGGCCGATCTCAATTGGCCGATCATTATCATGCTGGCGGCAATGATCCCGATCGGTCAGGCGGTGGCAACCACCGGAGCGGCCGAAACCATCGCCGGCTGGCTGAGCCTCGTCGTGCCGATCACCCATCCGCTCTTCGGCATTGCTCTGATCCTCTTCCTCGCGATGGCGCTGACGCCCTTCGTCAACAACGCGACGGTCGCAATCGTCCTGGCCCCGATCGCATTGGAATTCGCGAAAGCCGGCAACCATGCGCCGCACGCCTATCTGATCGCTGTCGCAGCCGGCGCCTCGCTCGATTTCCTGACGCCCTTCGGCCATCATAACAATACGTTGGCAATGGGCATTGGCGGCTACCGTTTCAGCGACTTCCTGCGCGCCGGCTGGCCACTTGCCGTTACAAGTTACGGCCTCGCTTTGTTTCTCCTGGCTCTGTTCTGGCTGTGATGCGATACTTGGGCGCCACCTTGACTTCCCGGCAATGAAACGACAGGAAGCCTTCACCCAATCACAAGGACAGTCGAGCGCCGTGCGAATCCTCTCCGAAGCCCATTTCCCGGAACTGCCGAACTATTATCGCGGCAAGGTGCGAGAGAATTATGATCTTCCGGACGGACGCCGGATTATCATCAGCACCGACCGGTTGAGCGCTTTCGACCGCATTCTCACCTGCATTCCCTATAAGGGCCAGGTGCTCACGCAGACGGCGCGCTACTGGTTCGAGGCGACAAGGGATATCTGCCCGAACCACGTTCTCGACTATCCCGATGCGAATGTCGTCATCGGCACGCGGCTCGACATCCTGCCGGTCGAAATCGTCGTGCGCGGTTATCTCGCTGGCACCACCGGCACGTCGATCCTGACACTCTATAAGAAGGGTGAGCGCGAGATGTACGGCATGCGCCTGCCCGACGGCATGCGCGACAACCAGATCCTGCCCGAACCCGTCATCACCCCGACCAGCAAGGAATTCGATGGCGGCCATGATGAGCCGCTGACCCCTGACGAAATCGTCACGCGTAGCCTTCTGACCAAGGAGCAGTGGCAGACCCTATCGCGATACGCGCTTGCGCTCTTCGCCCGCGGCCAGGAGATGGCCGCGAAACGCGGTCTGATTCTGGTCGACACCAAATATGAATTCGGCACCGATGGCGACGGCAATATCATCCTCGCCGACGAGATCCACACGCCCGACAGCAGCCGCTACTGGCTTGCCGAAAGCTATCCGGCAAGCTTCTCCGCCGGAAAACGTCCGGAAAGTTTCGACAAGGATTTCGTCCGCGCCTGGGTGGCCGAGCGCTGCGATCCCTATAAGGATGAGATCCCTGAAATCCCTGCTGAACTGATTGAGCAGACCTCGGCCGTCTATATCAAGGCGTATGAGGCGATCACCGGCCAGCGCTTTGTGCCCGACGATAGTGGCGAGACGCCGCTTGCCCGTGTCCGAAAGAACCTCGCCCCCTACTTCCTCTGAGATGGCGGCGTGCGAAAGCGGCTGGCTAATCACCGGCTTGCTGCATTTCGTGCAATCGCGCTAACATCAGCCGAAAGAAGGATCGGGCTCGCCCGGCGGGGGACGGATGGCAAGAAGGCCGAGACGCAAGGCCGAGGAAACGCGAGAAGACATCCTCTCCATGGCGGAGATGCTGTTTCGCGAGCGCGGCTATGTCGCGGTGTCGATTGCCGACATCGCCGGCGCGCTCCACATGTCGCCGGCCAATGTCTTCAAGCATTTCCGTTCCAAGGTCGCGCTGATCGATGCGATCGCCGGGCGCCATCTCGACAATGCGACCGAGCGTTTCGCAGCCTTCGACCAGGACCTGCCGCCGAAGGAGCAACTGCTTCGCTTCGTCCTTCGCCTGCTGGAAGGCCATCTGCAGGACATCCAGAAGAACCCTTACATCTTCGAAATGGTGCTTTCGACAATCGAAGCCAAACTCGAGGCCGGCAACCGTTATCGCGCCCGTATCGAAGAAAAGCTCGGTGAGATCATCCGCGAAGGAATGGCGGAGGGACGTTATCATTGCCGCGATCCCGAGAGCGCGGCACGCACCGTCGCAGACGTGCTCGCCTGCGTGCTGCACCCTATCCTGATCGCCCGCGACGACAAGGAAACACTCGTACACCGCGCCGAGCACATCGTGGGCTTCGTCGATGCCGCACTGCAAAATAACGCTTGCTAAGTGACGATTGCTGACTTACGTCACTTCGTAAAGCTTTTGTTAAATTCGGATGATGGCATTTGAATGCCGAACCAGTCCTGACGCTTATAAGCCTGCGCTCGGCTGAGCCGAGCCCGTGGATCGAACGGCCATTGCCACCGCACAGGGAATTCAGAATGATACGGCGTGCCCTCCTCATCTCCTCGGCGCTGGCGTTCGGCGCATTGCTCGCAGCCTGCAGCGATAACGCCAGCAAGCCCGCCGGCAATGCAGGTGCCGGCGCGGCCCAGCAGGCCTCGCCCGTCGGTGTGATCACGCTGAAAAAGGGTAGTTTCCCGATTACCACGATCCTTCCCGGCCGCGCCGAGACCTTCCAGACGGCCGATATCCGGCCGCAGGTGAGCGGTCTCATCCGCGAGATCGCCTTTAAAGAAGGCGGCGAGATCAAGAAGGGCGATCTTCTCTACCAGATCGAGGATGCGCCCTATATCGCTGCCGTCGAGCAGGCGAAGGCAGCAATCTCCAAAGCCGAGGCGAGTGTGCCGAGCGCTGAAAGCAATCTCGACCGCTACCAGCGCCTCGTCGGCAGCGGCGCCACCCAGATCGAATTCGAAACAGCCAAGACGACACTTCTCCAGGCCAAGGCCGAAGTCGAGTCGGCAAAGGCAGCGCTGTCCGCCGCACAGATCGATCTCGACCACACCAGAATCATCGCGCCCTTCGACGGCATCAGCGACCAGACGGCCTATAATGTCGGCAACGTCGTTTCAGCCAATCAGACGACGGCGCTGACGACGATCCGCCAACTTGACCCGATCTATATCTCGCTGACGGAATCGAGCACCAACCTGCTGAAGCTGCGCGATGCGGTGGCCGCCGGCGACATCAAGGGCGCCGCCAATGTCGTCTTCCACCTGATCCTCGAAGACGGCAAGGAATACAATCAGCAGGGCAAGCTCGACATGTCGAAGCAGGTGGTCAGTGAGACCACAGGCACCTTCATTATCCGCGTACTCTTTCCAAATCCCGACCGTATCGTGCTGCCCGGTATGTATGTCCGGGCAACCGTCGAACTCGGCGCCGAGGCGGGTTATGCGCTGCCGCAGCTGGCGACGAGCCGTGATGCCAATGGCCGGCTGACGGCACAGTTCGTTTCCGCCGATGGCAAGGTCGAAACCCGCGCTTTCGAGAACAGCTCGCCCTCCAACAATTCCTGGCTCGTGACCGAAGGCATCAAGGACGGCGATCAGCTGATCGTCAGTGGCCTGCAATCGATCACCTCAGGCATGCCGGTGAAGCCGGTTCCGATGAAGATCACCGACAACGGCGTGGTCGTGGCTGCCGAGCAGCCCGCGGCCGGTGACGCACAGAAGCCCGCAGCGAAGTAATCGCTTCGAGCCCCTACGTCACCGTCTCAGCCGCACAGGAACAACCGATGGCCAAGTTTTTCATCCGACGTCCGATTTTCGCCTGGGTCATTGCGATCACCATCATGCTCGCCGGCCTGCTGGCGATCTCCACCCTGTCGATCTCGCAATATCCCGACATCGCGCCGACGACGGTCCGTATCAATGCCACCTATCGGGGCGCGAGTGCTGAGACCGTCGAGAAATCGGTGACGACGATTATCGAGGACGGCATGACCGGCCTCGACGATCTCACCTATATGACCTCAACCTCGTCGACGGGTTCGGCCAGCATCCAGCTGACCTTCGGGACGAGTGCCGACCCTGATATCGCCCAGGTACAGGTGCAGAACAAGCTGCAGCTGGTTCAGTCGCAGCTTCCGAGCGACGTCATCGATGCCGGGATCAGCGTCACCCGCTCGACCTCGAGCATTCTTCTCGTCGGCTCGCTCGTTTCCACCGACGGCAAGCGCAATTCGGTCGACCTCGGCAACATCGTGTCGACCTCGATCGAGGACCAGATCCAGCGCCTGGAAGGCGTCGGCAGCATCAACGTCTTCGGCTCAGGATACGCCATGCGCGTCTGGCTCGACCCCTTCAAGCTGCTGAAATACCAGTTGACGCCGAGCGACGTCACCGCAGCCATCCAGGCGCAGAACACCCAGGTCTCGGTCGGTTCGCTCGGTGCCCAGCCGGCGATCCCCGGCCAGCAGATCAACGTTACCATCACTGCGCAAAGTCAGCTGACCACCGTCGCCGATTTTGAGCACATCATCCTGAAGGTCGAAAAGGATGGCGCGACGGTGCGCTTAGGCGATGTCTCGCGCATCGAGATCGGCCAGGAAAGCTACGGCGGCAATTCGCGCTACAATGGCCAGCCCTCGACCGGTTTTGCCGTCAATCTGGCGATCGGCGCCAACGCCATCGATACCGCCGCCCGCGTGCGCTCTGCCCTCGCTGTCATCGGCCGCGGCCTGCCCGCCGGTGTGGAAATCACCTATCCCTACGACACGACGCCCTTTGTCGAGCTGTCTATCGAAAAGGTGGTGCACACGCTGATCGAGGCGATCGTGCTCGTTTTCGTGGTCCTTCTTATCTTCTTGCAGAACCTGCGGGCTACGCTGATCCCGACGATTGCCGTTCCCGTCGTCCTGCTCGGCACCTTCGGGGTGCTGGCGGTCACCGGCTATTCGATCAATACGTTGACGATGTTCGCGATGGTGCTGGCGATCGGCCTTCTCGTCGACGACGCCATCGTCGTCGTCGAAAACGTCGAACGCATCATGTCCGAAGAGAAGCTTTCGCCGCTCGAGGCGACGGAAAAGTCGATGGGCGAAATCACCGGCGCCATTGTTGGCATCGCCCTCGTCCTCACCGCCGTCTTCATTCCGATGGCTTTCTTTGGTGGTTCGACCGGCATCATCTATCGTCAGTTCTCGATCACCATCGTCTCGGCCATGCTGCTGTCGGCGCTCGTCGCCCTCGTGCTGACGCCCGCACTTTGCGCCACGATGCTGAAGCCGGTCGGCGAACACAGGAAACACCGCGTCGGCGACTGGTTCAACCGCAACTTCACGCGCTCGACCAACGGCTATGTCAGCACCATCGGCTATCTCTTGAAGCGGCCGATACGCGTCATGCTGGTCTTCCTGCTCGTCGGCGCCGGCTGCGCCTATCTCTTCACCCGCCTGCCGAGCTCGTTCTTGCCGCAGGAGGACCAGGGCGTGCTGCTGACCATCGTCACCACGCCGCCGGGCTCGACCACTCAGCAGACCCAGGCGGTTGTCGAAAAGGTCGAGAAGTACTATCGGGAAAATGAGAAGGATGCGGTCGAATCCGTGTTCGGCGCGCTCGGCTTCGGCTTTAACGGCTCCGGCCAGAACAGCGCCATCGTCTTCACCAAGCTCAAGGATTTCTCGCAGCGTACCGATCCGGTGCTGAGCGCCCAGTCAGTCGTCAACCGTGCGCTTGGCAGTTTCTTCAAGATCCGCGAGGCGCAGGTTTTCGCGCTTCTGCCGCCGGCGATCCAGGGCCTCGGCGTGTCGAGCGGCTTCTCCATGTATCTCGTCGATACCGGCGGCCACGGCAATGACGCCCTGACGGCCGCCTCCAAGCGGCTGATCCAGATGGGCAACACCTCGGGCAAGATCGTGGCGCTGCGCAGCAGCAACAAGGAAGTCGAGCCGCAGATGCGAATCGTGCTCGATCAGGAAAAGATCGGTGCGATGGGCGTCGACATCGCTGCGGTCAATTCGATGCTGTCGATCATCTTCACCGGCCGCGACGTCAACGATTTCACCCTGAACGGCGAGATCAAGCCCGTCTACGTTGAGGGCGATGCGCCCTTCCGCATGCAGCCGAGTGATCTCGACCACTGGTACGCACGCAACAATGACGGCGAAATGGTGCCATTCTCCGCCTTTACCCGGACTGAGTGGGTGAAAGGTGCGCCCTCGCTTGCCCGCTTCAACGCCGTCAGCGCCATTCCGCTCGACGGAGCTTCCGCACCCGGGATTTCTTCCGGCGATGCAATGAACGAAATGGAAGCGCTGACCGAACAGCTTGGCGGCGGTTATACCGTCGCCTGGCAGGGCATTTCCTATCAAGAGCGCCTTTCCGGTTCGCAGGCGCCGATGCTCTATGCGATCTCCGTTCTCGTCGTCTTCCTCTGCCTTGCAGCACTCTACGAAAGCTGGTCGATCCCCTTCTCGGTGATCATGGCGGTGCCTGTCGGTATTCTCGGGGCGCTGACGGCAGCAACCTTGTTCGGTCAGGCCAACGACGTCTATTTCAAGGTCGGCCTGCTCACAACCATCGGCCTGGCGGCAAAAAACGCGATCCTGATCGTCGAATTCGCCAAGGACCGCATGGAAAGCGGCATGGGCCTCTACGAAGCGACGCTGGAAGCAGCGAGATTGCGCCTGCGGCCGATCATCATGACCTCGCTTGCCTTCATTCTGGGCGTCGTGCCGCTGGCGATCGCGACAGGCGCGGGTTCGGCGGCACAAAACGCCATCGGTATCGGCGTTCTCGGCGGCATGCTGGCGGCGACGATGCTCGGAATCTTCTTCGTACCGTCCTTCTTTGTCGTCATTCGACGCATCTTTGCCACACGCGGAAAAAATGCGGCGGGAGTGTGATATAAATGCACTGTGATAATGCGGTTCTCGTTGCTACATTGCGGCCGACTGCTTCGGCATGGTGTTTTTTGGTAGGGCGAGGCGCGACGGCCGTTAGTGAAGCATGAAGCTTCGGACAAGAATTGACTTGCTCGAGTACAGGAAGAAATGAATGGTATCTCTTCGTATTGCCACACCGGCATTATTGTTATTGTTGTCGGGCTGCGTTGTTGGCCCGGATCATGTTCCTCCTGAGATGCCACTGCCCGCCAAATTCGGAGAGGGCAACACCAAGAGCGATGGCGATGTCACCACTGTGGCCTGGTGGAATGCGTTCAACGACCGCAAGCTGGACGGCTATGTCCAGAGCGGCCTCGACCAGAACCTGTCAATCCAGCAGGCGATCGAACGTATCAATGCGGCTTCCGCCAACGTCACCGTAGCAGGAGCCGGCGGCTTGCCGAACCTGACAGTCGACGCCTCGCACACGGTCAGCGGCCAGAGCGGTGAGCTGCGCACGCAGTTTGACACACGCAACACCAGCGGCGGCGAAGCACAGCTGAGCTGGCTGCTCGATATCTTCGGCCTCTACAAACGCAGCACGGAAGGCGCTCTCGCTTCGCTCGATTCCGCTTACGCATCCGCGGACGTTGCCAAGCTCACTCTCGTGCAGGACATGGTCTCGAGTTATATCGACGTCCGCTATTTCCAGCAGCGCCTGGCGCTTTCCAAGGCTAACCTGAAGTCTCGCCAGGAGACCTACGAACTCACCAAATTCCAGCTTGAAGCTGGTGCCGCCTCGCGTCTCGACGTCGTTCAGGCGGAAGGCTTGGTACAGTCGACGCTCGCCGAAATTCCCGGCCTCGAAACCAATATCCGCATTTCCGCCCATCACATCGCCACGTTGCTCGGCCTGCCGGCATCAGCTCTCGTCGATGAGCTGCTAAGGGGCGCCGGTCAGCCTGTGTTCCGCGGCAGCATCACCTCCGGCATCCCCGCGGACCTGATCCGTAACCGTCCTGATATTCGCGTAGCGGAACGTGACCTCGCTGCCGCAACGGCCAATATCGGCGTTGCCCAGGCGCAGCTTTATCCAAGCATCTCGCTCAGCGGCTCGATTTCGCCGGCCTATATTAATCAGCGCGGCATCCATGGCGGCCTGTCGCCCTGGTCCTTCGGCCCGACCCTCAACCTGCCGATTCTCGATGGCGGCCGCCTGCGCGCCAACGTCAAATCGGCACAGTCGGATGCTGCTACGGCCTATCTCAACTGGAAATCGACCGTGCTGACCGCGATCGAACAGGTCGAGAACGCGCTTTCGGCCGTCCGGCGTGACGCCCGCACGGTCTCGGCACTCCAGGCACAGGTAAAGACCACGCAAGAGACGCTCGAACTTTCCACAGCATCCTACAAGGACGGCGCTTCCTCGCTGCTCGACGTTCTCGACGCCCAGCGCCAGGTTTCGCTTGCCCAAGCAAGCCTTGCCGCAGCCGTCCAGCAGATGGCCAAGGACTATGTCTCGCTGAACGTCGCGGTCGGCGGCGGCTTTGCCCCCGGCGGCAAGACGACCGTAGCCAACACCACTGTCGTGGTGAAGCCCGCGAAAACCTGATCGGCCGCCTTGTGCCGTCTGACGTACAGAGCCCCGCGATCGTCTCGCGGGGCTTTTTTCATGTCGACCAAATTTTGTATCCGGATAACTCACATAAGATGAATTGGGAATCGACAAGCGAAAAGAGCTGAGGTAGAGCTTGATTAAACGATTAATCAAGAGCGCCGTCGATCATGGCTTCATCGCGTTCGGGACCGAACCTCAGCAGGATAGCAACGTCGCTCGGCGTTTCCGTCGCCACGGTCTCCAATGCGTTGTCCGGCAAGGGTCGGGTATCCGGCCAACTGGTTGAAAGGATCCGCGAGCATGCGGCCGAACTCGGTTATGTCCCGAGCCAGGCCGGGCGGGCCCTGAGGACCGGCCGCAGCGGCGTTCTCGGCCTGGTGCTGCCCGATATCGCCAATCCGCTGTTCCCGAAAATTGCCCAGGCGATCGAATTCGCCGCTTCCGCCGCCGGTTACGGCGTGCTGATCGCCGATTCCCGCGGCGATGTCGCCAAGCAGACCGAGGCGATCAATCGGCTGGTCGAGCGCGGCGTCGACGGCATGGTCATCATTCCCCGCCGCGCCACTCGCATTTCCGCCGCCGCCTGCCCGGTCGCCGTTATCGACACCGCGTCGACGCCAGGCAATACCGTTGCCGCCGACCATTGGCAGGGCGGGTGCGAAATCGCCGGCCATCTCGCCAGCCTCGGCCATCGCCGCATCCTCATCATCGGCAACAATCAGGAATCCAACGTCCAGAATGACCGCGCCGGCGGCATCCGCTCCGGCATGCGCCCGGGCATGCATTCGGAAACACTGTGGATCGAGAGACTGGAGCAGGATGGCGGCAGCGGCTGCCCGCTCGGTCTCGCCGAAAAAGTCAGGCAGGGGTTCACCGCCTTCGCAGCACTCTCCGACCTGCAGGCGCTGCGCGCGCTGACGGAGCTGCAGCAGGCCGGCATCAACATTCCGGCCGACGTCAGCGTCACCGGCTTCGACGACCTCATTTGGTCGCCGGTCGTCACGCCGTCGCTGACGACGGTTCGTATGGATATGGACGCTATTGCCGGGATTGCCGTGTCGGCGCTGGTGGATACCATAAGAAAAAGCAGCATGCGGCAAGGCATGCTGGTTACCGCCGAGATCAATCGCGTCGCGATGCAGCTGATCGTCCGCCAATCATCCGGGCCTGCGCACCCGGCACCAAAAACCTCAGAGATGGAGAACACGTAAGATGAAAAAAGCTCTCATTGCCTCGGCAGCGCTCGCTGCCCTGTCTCCGCTTGGAGCGGCCGCAGCCGATCGCACGCTGACCATTTCCGTCTATGCCTTTGCACAAGACGATTTCAAGACGCTGGTCTACGATCCCTTCGAGGCCAAATGCGGCTGCAAGCTGGTGGTCGAGACCGGCAACAGCGTCGAGCGTCTGGCCAAGCTGGAAGCCAACAAGGCCAATCCCGTCATAGATCTTGCCGCCGTTTCCATGGCCGATGCGCTGGCCGCCTCGCGCGCCGGCCTGATCGACAAGATCGACACCGCCAAGCTCCCCAATTTTGCCAAACTCTACGACGTCGCCAAGGACCCGAATGGCGACGGCATGAGCGTCGGTTATACCTTCTATGCCACCTCGATCGCCTATCGGTCCGACAAGATGAAGATCGATTCCTGGAACGATCTCTTGAAGCCGGAATATGTCGGGCACGTAGCCTTTCCGAACGTGACCACCAATCAGGGCCCGCCGGCGCTCTACATGCTGGGCTTGGCCCTTGGTAAGGATACGCCCGATCTGAAGGGACCCATCGAGGCGCTGGGCGAAAAGAAGGACGAGGTCGTCACCTTCTATGAAAAATCCTCGCAACTGGTGCAGCTGATGCAGCAGGAGGAGATCTGGGCAGCCCCGATCGGCCGTTTCTCCTGGGCCGGCTTCACCAAGCTCGACGTGCCGGTCGCCTGGGCGACACCGAAGGAGGGCCAGACCGGCGGCATGAATGTGTTGGTGCTGACCAAGGGTTCGAAGAACCAGGACCTCGCTTTGCAGTTCATGGATTTCTGGCTCTCGACCGATATCCAGACCAAGCTCGCCGAAAAGCTGATCGACAGCCCCGCCAACCGCGAGGTCAAGCTTTCCGAGGCAGCAGCCAACAACCTTACCTATGGCGAGGAAACCGCCAAGAGCCTCAAGCTGATCCCCTCCGCCGTCGCCCTCGACAACCGCGCCGGCTGGCTGAAGACATGGAACGAAAAGGTCGGCCAATAAGGCCTGTCTGAGAACCGGTCCCGGCTCCTCTGCCGGGACAATCCTCTGTCCGCTCGAAAGGCGCCTCATGTTCCAGAACCGCGCAGAAGCCCTGGCGCTTGCCCTGCCGGCAGCCGTCTTTGCGACCCTGGTCTTCCTGCTGCCCGTCGCGATCCTGCTGTCGGAGGGCTTCCATGCCGGCGGCGGCTGGACGCTGTCGGCCTATGCCGGTTTCTTCTCTGAGGCGCTGAACCGCACCGTTTTCCTGCGCAGCTTCCGGCTCGGCCTCGAAGTCACAGCTGTCTCGGCGGTCATCGGTTATGCCGCAGCCTTCGCCATCGTCCACCTGCCGCCGAATGGCAAGGGCCGTATGATCGGCCTAGTCACCTTGCCGCTGATGATCTCTCCGGTGGCGCGCACCTATGCCTGGATCGTCATTCTCGGCCGCACCGGGATCGTCAACCAGGCGATAGCGCGCCTGGGTCTCAGCGCCGAGCCGCTGCGGCTGCTGTTCACCGAAACCGCCGTCTTCATCGGTCTCTTGCAACTCTTTCTGCCTTTGATGATCCTGTCGCTGATCAGCTCCCTCGAGAACATGCCGAAGGATGCGATCCCCGCCGCCCGCGTGCTTGGCGCCAACTGGTTCCAGGTCTTCTGGAAGGTCATCCTGCCGCTGACCACGGAAGGCCTCGTCGTCGGCGGCACGCTTGTCTTCACCGGATCGCTGACCGCCTACATCACCCCGGCCGTGCTTGGCGGTTCAAAGGTGCTGATGCTGGAAACGCTGCTGTATCAGCAGGTTTCCGTCGCCAATGATTTCGTCTCGGCAAGCGTCATTGCCTTCATTCTGATCATCATGAGCTTTGCGGCCAACATCCTGCTGAAACGTCTTGCGACGGCGAGGAACCGCCGATGAGCCTCCGCCTGTTTTCGCCCATCGTGCTTTTCCTGCTGCTGGTCTTTCTGATCGGTCCGTTCCTGATCATCATTGCCGCTTCGTTATCGGCCGGCGATACGCTGGCCTTTCCGCCACAAGGCCTGTCGCTGCGGTGGGTCATGAAGGTGTTCACCGTCGAGAGTTTCCGCGACAGCTTCGCCATGTCGATGTTCCTCGCCGTGTTCGGAACGCTCGCCGCCCTCGTCCTCGGCATCCCGGCCGCCTACGCGCTCTCCCGCTACCGGCTGCCCGCGGCCGAGACCGTCCGCACCATCGTCTCGCTGCCGATTATCGTGCCGGGCATCATCGTCGGCCTGTCGCTGCTGCGTTATCTCGTCGTGCCCTTCGGCTTCGACATCACGCTGGCACTCTTCTTCGCCCATACGGCCCTCGTACTGCCCTATGCCGTGCGCGTCGTCTCGGCGAGCCTCGACAATCTGCGCTCGGACATCGAGGAGGCCGCCGTCCTGCTCGGCTCCTCCAGACTCGGCGCTTTTTTCCGCGTGGTGATGCCGAATATCCGCGGCGGCATCCTTGCCGCCTTCATCCTCGGCTTCGTCACCAGCTTCAATCAGGTGCCCGTCTCGCTCTTCCTCTCCGGTCCCGGCGTCCACACGCTGCCGATCGACATGCTGGGTTACATGGAAACCACCTACGACCCGTCGATCGCGGCGCTTTCCGCCCTCCTCGCCTTTCTCTCGATGGGCATCGTCTTCCTCGCCGAACGTTTCCTGGGATTCTCGCGCTATGTCTGATGCCTATCTTCAACTCGACAAGCTGACGCTTACCTATGGCGACACGGTCGCGGTCAGCAATCTCGACCTTACGATCGGCAAGGGCGAGCTCGTTGCCCTTCTCGGCCCCTCAGGCTGCGGCAAGACGACGACGATGCGGGCGATCGCCGGTCTGCTGAGGCCTACCTCCGGCCGTATCAGCCTCGATGGAGCCGATATCACCCGCGTCTCGGCCAACAAGCGCGCCGTCGGGCTCGTCTTCCAGTCCTACGCGCTTTTCCCGCATCTGACGGTTTATGAGAACGTCGCCTTCGGTTTGCGCCTCAAGGGTATCTCGGGCGCAGATCTCGACGCCCGTGTCGCCTCCGGCTTGAAATCGGTCGGCCTGTCGGCTTTCGCCCGCCGCAAGCCCGCCGAACTCTCCGGCGGCCAGCAGCAGCGCGTGGCGCTCGCCCGCTCGATGGTGATGGAGCCGAAAGTTCTGCTGCTCGACGAGCCGCTTTCCAATCTCGACGCCCGCCTTCGCCTTGAGATGCGCGCCGAATTGCAGCGGGTACAGAAGGAGACCGGCGTCACCATGATCTTCGTCACCCACGACCAGGTGGAGGCCTTGGCGCTTGCCGACCGCATCGTCGTGATGTTGAACGGGGGCATCGAACAAATCGGCACGCCGGAAGAGATCTACAACAATCCGGCCTCTGCCTTCGTCGCCGATTTCGTCGGCTTCGAGAATGTCTTCCCGCTGAAGGATGGAAAGCTTGTGACAACGAACGGCCCGATCGCCCTTTCCGGCCCCGCACCGCAAGCTGCGGCGGGCCTCGCCTGGCGGCCACGCAAAGTGATCCTCGGCTCGGGCACCTTTCAAGGCACCGTGCGCGGCACGTCTTTCGCAGGCAACACACGCGAATATCTCCTCGATACCGCGCTCGGCCCGATCAAGGCCGAGATTGATGCCGGTCTGCCGCCGCATGAGATCGGCAGCGCGCTCGCCTTCGACCTGCCGGTTGCCGGCGCGGCCAGCCTCAAGCGGTTCGGGTGAGATCATGGGCGTCTGGATCGACACCGACATGGGCTTCGACGACATCGCCGCCATTCTGGTGGTGGGTCAATCGGAATTTGACATCGACGGCGTATCGCTGGTCTTCGGCAATACGCCACTGCCGCAGGTGAAAACCAATGCCGCCTCCGCTGCCATTGCCTTCGGCTGGAAATTCCCGATCCACACCGGTCGCGCCATGCCTGTTCTCGGCAAGCTCGAAACCGCTCAGGCGATCCTCGGCGAAACCGGCATCCCGACCATCGGCAGGAGCCTGCCGGAGGCCCCCGCTCTTGCTGAAAGCGATGCCTTTGCAGCGCTTTGCCGGTGGTTGGAAGATCAGGGCCAGCACCGTATGCTGGCGCTCGGGCCCCTCACCAATATCGCCGCCGTGGCGCTCGCTCGCCCCGATCTTGCCGCCCGTATCAGCGAACTCGTCTGGATGGGCGGCGGCGTCACCTCAGGCAACCATACGGCGTCTGCCGAGTTCAACGCGCTCGCCGATCCCGAGGCCCTGTCGATCGTCATCGCCCATGGCCTGCCGCTGCGCATGGTCGATCTCGATCTCTGCCGCAAGGTGCTGGCAAGGCCGGAGGATGCCGAGCCGGTGCGCGATGCCGGCGGCGCCAATGCCGATCTGATCGCCGATATGTTTTCGGGTTATATCCGCATCGGCACCAGCCGCGGCCGCCCGGGCATGGCGATCTACGATCCCACAGCCGCCGTCGCCTTCGTCGCTGCCGATGTCGTCAGCTTCCGGCCCGCGCGTATCGACGTCGAACTGCAGGGCGCCTTGACCCGTGGCCGCACCGTCGTCGAGACCCGCGCCACGCATGCAGCCTTCAATGCCCAGTTTGCCGCCGACATCGATGCCGACAGGGCGCGTGTCATTATCCTTGAAGCCCTGGTCAACGAGGCCCGGAAATGAACGCCATCCCTCACCAGGAACCCGGCGATCTCAACGATCCCACCATGCGCGCGCGGGCCGTCGCCGCCGCACGCGGTGATGCTCCCTTCGATATGCTAATTACCGGCGGCCGGCTGCTCGACGCGGTGACGGGCCTGATCCGCGAGGCCGATATCGGCCTCGTTGGCGCCCTGATTGCGAGCGTCCACACCTCGGCAAGCCGCACGGATGCGGTCGAGATCATCGATGCGGCAGGCGGCATCGCAACACCCGGTCTGATCGACACCCACATGCATGTCGAAAGTTCGATGGTGACACCGGCGGAATATGCGAGCGCCGTGCTGGCGCGCGGCGTCACCACGGTCGTTTGGGATCCGCATGAATTCGCCAATGTCCATGGCCTTGACGGTGTGCGCTGGGCGATCGAGGCGGCACGCTGCCTGCCGCTGCGCATGATCCTGCTCGCTCCCTCCTGCGTGCCGTCGGCGCCCGGCCTGGAACTTGCCGGCGCCGATTTCGATGCCTCCGTCATCGCCGAGATACTGCGCTCCTCCGCCGTCGGCGGCGTCGCCGAGGTGATGAACATGCGTGGCGTCATCGACGACGATCCGCGCATGATGGCCATCGTCAATACCGGCCTTGCCTCCGGCAAGCTCGTCTGCGGTCATGCCCGCGGCCTCAAAGGCCCCGAACTCAACGCCTTCATGGCCTCGGGCATCACGTCCGACCACGAACTCACTTCCGGCGGCGACCTCGCGGCCAAGCTTGCCGCCGGCTTGACGATCGAGCTGCGCGGATCGCACGACCATCTGCTCCAGGAATTCGTCGAGGTGCTGAATGGTCTCGGCCACCTGCCCCCGACCGTGACACTCTGCACAGACGACGTCTTTCCCGATGAACTCTACGAAGGCGGCGGCCTTGACGACGTCGCCCGCCGGATGGTGCGCTACGGAATGAAGCCGGAGTGGGCGATCCGTGCCGCAACCTTCAACGCCGCACAGCGGCTGAAGCGATCCGATCTCGGCCTCATCGCCCCCGGCCGCCGCGCCGATATCGTGCTCTTCGAGGACCTTACGGAATTCCGGTCGCGGCTGGTCATCTCAAGCGGTCGCGTCGTCGCCCGCAACGGCAGCATGCAGGTTGACATCCAGCAGCTCGATCCGGCGCCGCTTGAAAATTCGGTGAAGCTCCCGCAATTTGCCGAAGATGATTTCCGCATTCCGTCGAGCTGCGAGCGCGTCCGTGTCGCCACCATCGACCGCCCGCGTTTCACGCAATGGGGTGAGGCGGAGACAGAGGTCAGAGACGGGTTCGTCGTACCGCCGGCCGGCAGCGCCATGATCGCCGTCGCCCATCGCCACGGCAAAGCCGACGGCACCCCGCGCATCGGCTTCCTCACCGGCTGGGGTGAATGGCGCGGCGCCTTCTGCACCACCGTCTCGCATGACAGCCACAACCTCACCGTCTTCGGCGGCAATGCGCGCGACATGGCGCTTGCCGCCAACGCCGTCATATCAGCCGGAGGCGGAATGGCCGTCGCCAAAGACGGAAAAATCGAGGCGCTCCTGCCGCTGCCGCTTTCGGGCCTAGTGACCGACGCATCGCTAAAGGACACCGCTTCGGCCTTTGCCGGCATCCGCAAGGCCATGGAAAAAATCGTCGACTGGAAACCGCCCTATCGGGTCTTCAAGGCCTGCTTCGGCGCAACGCTCGCCTGCAATGTCGGCCCGCACCAGACGGACCGGGGAATTGCCGATGTGGTGACGGGCGAGCTGCTGGAAAGTCCGGTGCTGGAGGTTTTGTAGGGCCGATTGAAGGGAGTGCCGTGCGGCCGCAAGCGCGGGTCTAAAGCGCGTCGGATTAGACTTGATTCATGTGACGCGCTTTAGCTCTTTGTTTTTATGCATGTCGTTATCCCGAAACCGCTGCACACTTCCGGGCGACATGCGTTAAATCCTCAACTCCCGCTCCACTAACGCCACCCAGTAAGCCGCCCCATATCCAAGCGCCCCATCGTTGAAATCATAAGCTGTGTTGTGATGCAGCGCCCCATCCACCGCTGGCCCGTTGCCGAGCCAGACGTAACAGCCCGGCGCATTCTGCGCGAAGAAAGCGAAGTCGTCGCCTGCCGTGGACGGCGGATAGTTTGTCCGCACCTTCCCGCCGAACACCGGGCCGGCGGCTGCGAGCGCCCGCGCTGTCGCATCCGCATCGTTGATAACAGGCGGAATCCGCCGCTCGAATACGTAGTCGACGGCAACCGCGTACATAGCCGCAGTGCCATGAGCCAACCGACCGATCTCAGTCTCCAGCTGATCGCGCACCTCGGGTGAATAGGCCCGCGCCGTCCCGCCGATCTCCACGATATCGGGAATGACATTCAGCGCCTTCGGGTCACCGGCCTGCAGGGAACACGCGCTGACGACGGCCGGCTGCAGCGGATCGACCACCCGTCCGACGATGGTCTGCAGCGATGACAGGAAGGTGCCGGCGGCCGTGATCGGATCGCGGCCGAGATGCGGCTTGGCGCCGTGGGTGCCGATGCCGCGAAAAGAGATGCGCCAGCTGTCGGAAGAGGCGAGCTGCGGCCCCTCGACCACGGCGATCTGGTCAATCGCAAGTCCAGGCATGTTATGCAGCCCGTAGACGGCATCGCAGGGGAAAAGTTTGAACAGCCCCTCCTCGACCATGCGCCTTGCCCCGCCTCGCCCTTCTTCCGCCGGCTGGAAGATGAAATGCACCGTGCCGGAGAAGCCTCGCGTCGCCGCAAGATGCCGCGCGGCACCGAGCAGCATCGCCGTATGACCGTCATGGCCGCAGGCATGCATCTTGCCGGGCACCGTCGATCTATAGGGCCGCTCCGCCGTTTCAGGCATGGCGAGCGCATCCATATCGGCCCTGAGCCCGATCCGGCGCGTGCCGTTGCCGACCTGCAACGTGCCGACCACACCGGTACCGGCCAGCCCGCGATGCACGGCGATGCCAGCCTCTTCGAGAAGTCGCGCGACGATACCGGCAGTGCGCTCCTCCTCGAAACCGAGTTCGGGATGGGCATGAAGATCGCGGCGCAAGGCCGTGAGGAACGGCAGATCGTCCTTGATCCGGGCGGGAATGCTCATGGGCCTGGAAATCCCTTCATGCGAAACGGGCGCCCAACCGGCGCCCGCGTCAGATCATCCCTTGTTTATCAAACGGTTCGCAAATTCAATCATCAAGTCTCTTCGACGAACACCTCTTCGCGCTTCTTCTTCACGCTTGGCAGGAAGACGATGATAAGCACGGCAAGCGCGATGGCCAGAAGAGTGGCGCTGATCGGCCGTGTGACGAAGGTCGCTGGATCGCCGCGCGACAGGATCATCGCACGTCGCAAATTCTCCTCGAGCAGCGGTCCGAGCACGAAGCCGAGCAAAAGCGGCGCCGGCTCACAGCGAAGCTTTGCCAGCACATAACCGATGAGCCCGAAGAAGGCGACGGCATAGAGGTCATAAACATTGGCGTTGACGCTGTAGACCCCGATCGAGCAGAAGGCCATGATGATTGGGAAGAGCACGTAATAAGGCACGGTCAGGAGTTTCACCCAGAGCCCGATCAGTGGCAGGTTGAGGATGACCAGCATCAGGTTGCCGATCCACATCGAGGCGATGATGCCCCAGAACAGCGCCGGCTGCTCGGTGGCGACGTTCGGGCCCGGCACGATGCCCTGGATGATCATCGCGCCGACCATCAGCGCCATGACGGGATTGGCGGGAATGCCGAGCGTCAGCAGCGGAATGAATGAGGTCTGCGCCCCGGCATTATTCGCCGATTCCGGTCCGGCGACACCGGCAACCGCGCCCTTGCCGAATTCCGCCGGCGTCTTCGAAATCCGCTTTTCCACCGTATAGGAGGCGAAGGAGGCTAGGATCGCGCCGCCGCCCGGCAGAATGCCGAGCGCCGAGCCGATCACCGTGCCGCGAATAATCGGCGCGATCATCTCCTTGAATTCCTGGCGAGAGGGCAAAAGGCTGGACACCTTGGCCATCAGTACCGTGCGTGTCGACTCGCCCTCGAGGTTGCGCAGGATTTCCGCCACCCCGAAGACCCCGACCGCGAGCGCCACAAAGTTCAACCCGTCCGCATATTCACGGATGCCGAGCGTGAAGCGCGGCGTGCCGGTATAGATGTCGGTGCCGACGAGACCGAGCAGCAGCCCGAGTGCCACCATCGCCAGCGCCTTGACGACCGAGCCATGCGCGAGAGCAATCGATGAAACGAGGCCGACGATCATCAGCGAGAAATATTCCGCCGAGCCGAATTGCAGCGCGATCGCGGTCAGCGGCGGCGCGAAGATCGCAACGAGGAAGGTCGAGACCGTGCCAGCGAAGAACGAACCGAGCGCCGCGATGGCCAGCGCTGCCCCCGCCCGTCCCTTGCGCGCCATCTGGTAACCGTCGATCGCGGTTACGGCGGAGGAGGATTCACCCGGCATGTTGATGAGGATCGCCGTGGTTGAGCCGCCATACTGCGCGCCGTAATAGATGCCGGCGAGCATGATCAGCGAGGAGACCGGTTCGAGCTGGAAGGTGATAGGCAAGAGCATGGCGATCGTCGCCGTTGCGCCGATGCCGGGCAGCACGCCGATCAGCGTGCCGAGCAGCACGCCGATCAGGCAGAAGAGCAGGTTTTCCGGAGTGCCGGCTGTCGCAAAACCGAGCGCGAGATTGCTGAAAAGATCCATCATCGCCTCCTAGAACCGGACCCAGGGGCCGAAGCGCTCGAACGGCAGCCCGAGCCCGTAGCTGAAGACCGCCACCGAAAAAACCGTCAGCAGCAGCGAAAGAATGATAGCGAGCAACACATTCATCTTTTGCGATGCGAAGCAGGCGACGAATGCGGCGAAGAACAGCGCCGGCGCAAATCCGAGCCCGCGCACCGTCAACCCGAAGAACACCGGCGCCGGCAGGATGAAAAGCATGCCGCGCCAGGCGAAGGGATCGATCGGCTCACCCTCGACCCGGAGGGCCTGAATGAAGATGACGGCGCCGAGAAGCACGAGCACGCAGGCAAGCACCAGCGGAAAATAACCCGGCCCCATTCGCACTGCCGTGCCGAGGTCGAGCCCCAGCGACTGGAGGGCGAAGAAGGCGCCGGTCGCGACGAAGAGCGCTCCGCAGATCGCATTGGTGGTATCGAAACTGATGGATTTCATGGTGTCTCCTGGAATTGGAGATGGAGCGTCGTTACTGCAGCAATTACCGCTCATCCGCCTTCCGACACCTTCTCCCCGCAAGCGGAGAGAAGGGGATATGCCGCAAACCTCTCAGCTTTGCCACCATTGTAATGGGCAAGTCCCCTCTCCCCGCGTGCGGGCAGAGGATTAGGGTGAGGGGCTCATCCGGCATGTCCTGGACGAGACAAGTCTCAGTCCGCATATTCGCCGGCAGCCTCGATCACCGGCTTCCAGCGGGCAATCTCGCTTTCGAGCTTGGCCTTCAGCGCAGCCGGCGTCGCATCGGCATCCGAGGATGGCGCCGTGCCGAGTTCGGCGAAGCGTGCGGCGACATTCGCGTTCTTCAGCGCGACCTGCAGCGACTTCGACAGACGTTCGTTGATCGCGGCCGGCGTGCCCTTCGGCGTGTAGATGCCGTGCCAGATGCCGACTTCAAAACCCGGAAGGCCGGCTTCGACTGCAGTCGGAACGTCCTTCAGCACGTCGAGGCGGTTGGGCGAGGTCACGGCATAGGCCTTGATGGTGCCGCCCTGGATCTGCTTCGTCGTGTTGGTCGTCTGGTCGCACATGACGTCGACCTGGCCGCCGAGCAGATCGGTCATGGCAGGGCCGGTGCCTTTGTAGGGCACGGTCGTCAGCGGTGTCTGGATGGCGCTCATCAGCATCATACCGCAGAGATGCGAGGCCGCACCGATGCCGGCATTGGCGACCGTCACCTTGTCCTTGTTGGACTTGATGTAATCGATCAACCCCTTGAGGTCTGTCGGCTCCAAGTCCTTGCGTGCGACGATCGTCATCGGCACCTCGGTGACGAGGCCCACATAATCGAAGGCGCCGAGCGGGTCATAGGCGAGCTTGCGGTAGAGCGTGGCGCTGGTCGCCATGCCGATATGGTGCAGCAGGACGGTGTAACCGTCGGGATCGGCACTCGCCACGCGGCCGGCGCCGAGCGTGCCGCCGGCGCCGCCGACATTTTCGACGACGATCTGCTGGCCGAGATCCTTCGACATGGATTCGGCGACGAGGCGCGCCACGGTGTCCGTCGGGCCGCCGGCCGCAAACGGCACGACCATGGTGATGGTGCGCTCGGGATAGGTCTGCGCCGAAGCGACGCTGACGAGAAGAGAGACCGCGGCAGCCGCGGTCAGGCCGAGCATGGCCTTCTGGATTTTCATCGTTTCCTCCCTGATGAAATAAGCAAGCCCGCCGCCGCATCCTCCGCGCCGGTTCGGATCACTCATTTGCCGCCAGGAAAAATCGACCTGCAATCATCGCCAACGCTTTCGAAAGACGATTTTGCGATAGTGCGATGCGGCATGGGTCCATTTGGAAACAAACGGCCTGCGCAATGGGTGGAAATCCACCCATTGCACCATGACCACCGGCTTATTTTTTGGGAGGCAGCACGACTTCACCGGTCTCGATCAGCGACTTGAGGTTGGAGAGAATGCGTGGCCAGCCGCCGGAAACGGCATCGATGAGCTTGGAGTTCTCGACTGCGATGGAATGGGTGACCGTCAACTTGGTGGCCGTATCATTGACCGGCTCGATCTCCATCACGCATTGCGAATAGCCCTCGGCCTTCAGCTCGGGCATGAACTCGTTCCGCCACTTCAATACGAGCCGTTTCGGCGGATCGCATTCCAGGATCTCGCCGGTGTCGGCGATCGATCCGTCCTCAAACAGAAGCTTCCAGGCAGCGCCTGCCCTCCACTCGGTGTCGAAATGTGCGCCGAGCCAGAATTTCTTCATGAATTCGGCTGTCGTCAACGCCGCCCAAAGCTGCTCGGGCGTCGTGCGGATAAAGGTGACATAGTTGTATGTACTGCCAGCCATGATGATACTCCCTTGTCGCCAGGACAAGAACAGGATGATTCTAGGCCGGGTCGGCCTAAAATCTGAATCCTGCTCTCAATTAGATAGTTAGAGCATGATGTCGTCCGAAAACCGCTCACACTTTTCGGCATCGTGGTCTAAGTACTCCCGATGGCCAGGCCGCGGATCTAGTTGCCGCCCTTGCCTTCGAGGGTCTTCTTCAGATCGGCGAGCGCATTCAGCTGCTGCCGCTCGAATTTGTTGATCCAGCGTTGCGCGATCTCGTTGATCGGCACGGGATTAATGAAATGCAGCTTCTCCCGACCTTGGCGCTGCGACGAAACGAGGCTCGCCTCCTCCAGGATCGCGACATGTTTGGCCACTGCCTGGCGCGTCATGGCGAGCCCTTGGCAGAGCTCGGCCAGCGTCTGGCCGCTTCTGGCATGCAGCCGGTCGAGCAATTGCCGCCGGCTCGCATCCGCCAGAGCCCGAAAAACCGCATCGTCATCCATGTCTTTATACGGAACCATCTGGTTGCCTGTTATTGTTTATAGGCAACCAAACAGTTGCCTGTCAAGCGGCGATTTATCGATTGCGAACCACCCGCCGACGCTGGACAGTGAAATTGAAATCGGGAAACCTCGTCCGGCAACCACGCCGCGCTCGGCTCAAGGCTCGCGCTGGACTTCGCCGGATATCTCCGTCGCCAACAGCTTCTTGTCGAGCCCGTATTTCTGCATCTTCTCGTAGAGAGTCTTCCGCGAGATGCTGAGCGATTCATAAACAGGTCTCAGGCTTCCGCCATGAGCAACGAGAGCGCTGGCGATCACGCCGCGCTCGAATTCGGCGACGCGCTCGGCCAGCCCCACCGCCTCGCCCGCCTGCCGCCCACCGCCATCGAGGCCGAGCACCAGACGATCGGCGGCATTTCTCAATTCGCGCACATTGCCCGGCCAGTCGCGCTGGGCGATGTCGGCGATCACATCAGGCAGCACGACCATCTCGTCGCGGCCGTAGCGAGCAGCTGCCTCCCGCACCAGCTGCAGGAAGAGCAGCGGAACATCCGCCCGCCGCTGCGACAGTGATGGCACATGCAGCGTCGCGACATTCAGCCGATAGAAGAGGTCGGCCCGGAAGCGTCCGGCCGCCACCTCCGCCTCCAAGTCGACCTTGCTCGTGGCGATGAAGCGTACGTCAAGCGCCACGACCTCGTTCGAGCCCAGCCGCGAAATCACCCGCTCCTGCAGCACCCGCAGGAACTTCGCCTGCAGGTCGATGGGCATCGAGCCGATCTCGTCAAGCAGGATCGTGCCACCGCGCCCGTGTTCGAATTTTCCGTAACGCGGCCTCACCGCGCCCGGAAAGGCCCCCACCTCATGGCCGAAAAGCTCACTCTCGATCAGGTTCGCCGGCAGCGCGGCACAATTGATAGCGATGAACGGCCGGCTCGCCCTGGCGCTGATATCATGGAGCGCCCGCGCCACCACCTCCTTGCCGGCCCCGGTCTCGCCGACGATAAGGGTATCGGCATCGGTCGCCCCGATCGCGCGAATGCGGTAGCGCAGATCCACGATCACCTGCGTGCGCCCCGGCAGCCGCGCCTCGATATCGTCGCGCTTGCCGGCGACCGCCTTCAGCAGCCGGTTTTCGAGCACGAGGCCGCGCCGCTCCATCGCCCGGCGGATGACGCCGGCGAGCATCTCGGGGGTGAACGGCTTCTCGATGAAATCATAGGCGCCTTCGCGCATCGCTTTCACCGCAAGCTGAACGTCGCCGTGGCCGGTGACGAGAATGACCGGCACCTCTGGGTCGAGTTCGCGGATCTTCTGCATCAGCGTCATGCCGTCCATGCCGGGCATGCGGATATCGCTGACGACGACGCCGGGAAAGCTGTAGCCGATCAGCTCCAGCACATGATCGCCGTTCGAAAAGGTCTCGACACTAAAGCCGGAAAGCTCCAGCGCCTGCGCTGTCGAGCGGCGCAGTTCCTCCTCATCGTCGACCAAAAGGATCTTCGCATCGTTCATTCCGCCGCCTCCGGCATCAGCCGTGCCGCCGATTGTAGCTCGATGCGGAATACCGCGCCTCCTTCGGGATGATCGGCAGCAGTAAGGCTGCCGCCGAAATCCTTGATGATGTTGTAGGAGATCGAAAGCCCGAGACCGAGCCCTTTGCCAACGCCCTTCGTCGTGAAGAAGGGATCGAAGATGCGCTCGGCGATGGCCGCCGGTACACCTGGCCCATGGTCCCGCACGGTCAGTACCACTTTGCCGGCCGCCTCGAAGGCCGAAACCTCGATGCGTCTGTCATCCAGCCCTTCGACCGCATCGGCCGCGTTGGAAATCACATTCACCAGCACCTGCTGCAGCCGCACCGAACCGGCGCGCACGATCGGCGGTCGGCTACCCAAATCAAGCCTGAGTTCGGCATCGGCCGCCTTCAGCCGCCAGGCGATGATCTCGAGCGTATCATGCATCGCCTCGTCGAGAGAAACCGACCCGAGCTTCTCGTTCGGTTTGCGCGCAAAATTGCGCAGGTGCCGGCTGATTGCGGCCATGCGGTCGATCAACCCGCCGATCCGCCGGATATTGTCCCCCGCCTCCTCCGTCCGACCGCGATCGATGAGAACGGAGGCGCTGTCCGTATAGGTCTTGGCGGCGGCGAGCGGCTGGTTGAACTCGTGCGACAGCGCAGCTGACATCTGCCCGAGGCCGGCAAGCTTGCCCGCCTGGATGAGATCGGCTTGTGTCTGACGGAGCTGCTGCTCGGTCAGACGCCGTTCGGCAATCTCTTCTTCTATGCGGCTGTTGACGCGGGCAAGATCGGCCGTGCGTTCCTCGACGCGCCGCTCCAGCTCGTTGCGAGCTTCAGCCTGCATCTGCATGCGCTCGGCCAAGCGCGCCCTCCGCTGCCGCAGAACAGCAACCGCGAGCCCGGCAATGCAGAGGACGAGAAAAACCGCCGCAAGCGCGGTGCGCGCCTGGGTGCGGATGGAACTCGTCTCCATCAGCACGTTCACCGTCCAGTCCTCGGCCGGCATGTAGTGCGACAGCACCAGATATTCGCTCGAACCGCGCTCGCCAGTGAGCGTCATCAGCTCGTGCGGCTCAAGGCGCTGGCGGGTCACTGGCAGTGCCGTCAGCCTGGCATTGGCATAACGCCGCGACGCTTCCGTTCGCGCTATGCGGTCGGCCGTCAGCGGCAGGATTGCACCGTAGAGCCATTCCGGGCTGCCGGACATGAAGATGATGCCCTCCGGATCGGAGACGAAGATCTTGTATTCGCCGCCGCCCCAGGAGGATTCGATCATGTCGATATCGACCTTGAAGACGATGACGCCGCGAATATCCGCGCCGGCCCGGATCGGCGCAGCGAAATAATAGCCCCGCTTCAGCGAGGTGGTGCCGAGCGCATAGAACCGCGCCTGCCGGCCTTCGATCGCCTCCTGGAAATAGGGCCGATAGCTGAAATTCTGTCCGACGAAGCTTCCCGGTCCATCGTAATTGCTCGCCGCGATCGTCTCTCCGTCCGGCTTGACCACATAAATGTCGGAGGATTTCAGCAGCCCGTTGATCTCCTTGAGATAGAGATTGGCCGCGCCGCGCAGTGCTGCATCTTCAGGCGCACTCACCAGTTCCTTGATATCGTCGTGATCGGCGATCAGCGCCGGAAGCGCCTCGTAGCGGTTGAGATGACCGCTGAGCGCCGAGACGGCAAGGCGCAGCGCCGTTCTCGCCTGCGCCGAAGCTTCCCCCATATAGGCGCGCGTCGCGATCGCGCCTCCATAGGTGAAGAAGACGAAGATGATCAGCGGCATCACCAGCAGCGCCGCTATCGCACGATATCTCGAAGACAGATCCTGCTCCTCCCCTTTCTGCCTCCACTCCCCAGTGAGGCATACCCGACGGCACAAGTCTAATAATACCCACAGTGATTTCCAAGGGCCCGTCGAAACTTGACACCCGGCAAAGGCCGATGTCCTATTGCGGCATTGTAGGGAACCCGATCATGAGCGACGACCAGACGCCCGCCGACAGCAAGCTCACCAGCTCCAAGCGTCGATGGGCGGCTGAAGGTAAATTCCTGACCGGCCGCATCAGCCGTCCCGAAGCTGAGCGCCTGCCGCCCGGCCAGCACCTCGTCAAAAACTGGCCGGTGCTCGATCTCGGCCAGCAGCCCGTCATCTCCACGAATAGCTGGCGTCTCGAGCTGCGCGGCCTCGTCGAAACGCCGCTCACCCTAACCTGGACCGACTTCCAGGCGATCGAGCAGAGCACCAAGGTCAGCGATATCCACTGCGTCACCACCTGGTCGCGCTACGACAACAAATGGAAAGGCGTTTCGACCCGCGATCTGCTCGATCGCGCCATGCCAAAGCCCGAAGCCGGTTACGTCATGCTGACGAGTTATGACGGCTATACCACCAACCTGCCGCTTGCCGATTTCGCCGCCGAGGATGCGATCCTTGCGACATCGTGGGAATGCCTGCCGCTGACGCCGGATCACGGCGGCCCGATGCGCCTCGTCGTACCGCATCTCTATTTCTGGAAAAGCGCCAAATGGCTGCGCCGCATCGAGCTGATGCCCGCCGACCAGGCCGGCTTTTGGGAAAAGAACGGTTACCACATCTATGGCGATCCGTGGCGCGAGCAGCGCTATTCCGACGATTGAGCCTTCGGCCGCAGAAAGCGGCCCAGCGCAAACGTCACAAGGGCGAACAGAGCGGCGAGCCCCGTCAGCGACGCCATGCTGGCGGGATGAAACGGCACTTTGCTCCAGCGCGGCTTGACGACATCGGCTGTGTTGAAGGCCTCGCCGCTGAACCTGCAAGTGATGAGTGCCAGGCTGCGCCGCACCATGTCGGCATCGACCGCGGAAATGATTTCATTAGCCGCAACGGCCTCCCGCGGCATCTCACGCATCTCAAGCAATACCGCCTTGGCCGCCGCGAGATAAGCATGAGCACATTCGTTGAACGGGCTCTCCTCGTCGCTCACGCTGCCCGGCATCCGCCCCCAGAGACAATAGGAATATTGGATTTCGGCATAGTTCAGAACGCGCCGGAACAGCTCGTTTGTATCAGTCGCGCGTGACGCCAACCCGATAATTTCGCCGCGGTAGTCTGAAATCACCGCCATCTCGCCATGCGAGATTTCCGGGATATCGAGGCCGGTATCGCTGCCGCCGACGCTGCGGCTATGGGCAAGCGCGTTTTCGCCAACCGCACAAAACCAAGCGGCGGCGGCAAACGCCGTCGACAGAATCGATATGGTTTTGCTGCTTTTCATACTCGCTCGAAAAACTTGAGGGCGCCGGCAAGGCGGCGCCCCTCGATGCGTTCAGTGAAATGCCGGTGCCGGTCGAGCCCGCTGCCCGCCCTTCACGGCAAGCAGCTTTTCCGCCAGCGCTCCGAAGCCAAGACCGAGCGTTGCCCAGAGGATCACCTGCATGCCGAGCGAGGTCGTGCGGAAACGCCAGAGCACCATCGCCGAGAACTTCTCCGGCACTTCGTTGATCGACGGCAGCAAATAGAGCACCAGGCCCATGAAGACGAGATAGGTGATGCCGGCGATGATCGCCCCGTTCCACAGACCGAAACGCTCGGAAAGGCGCCGCGACAGCGCCACCGCGGCAATCAAAGCAGCGATCGAGACGACGATCATCAGGAAGAACAGCTCGGTCCTGACGCCGATCGTATCGGGATTGCCGACCGCCGGCGGATTGGCCGGATACTTGATACCGGGAACGACGACGATCGCCACGAAGGCGGCAAGGGCGATGACCGCCGAGGTGCCGCGTGCCGAAAGCCTGCTGATGCGGCCGTGCACGAAAGCGAAAGCGAGCGCGAAAAGCCCGCCGACGGCAATGCTGTAGGCCATGACGCCGGTGAAGAGGCCAAGACCGGCCTGCGTGGCACGGCTGACGATCTCAGGTTCGGCAGCTTCGCCCGCCGCCTGGGCGCTCGCCTCCTCGAAGGCGATCGCCGCATCGACCAGCGGCTCGCCGAAGATATGCGCGAAAGCAAAAACCAGAATGCCAGCGATCAGCCCCGCGAGCATGCCGCGAAGTAGAAGATTTCCGACCATGTCAGGATCCCCCTTAGTGGCAGGGAAAGCCGAGGAGATGACGGCCGTCATGCACGAATTCGTGCACATACATGCCGTTGAACAGCGCCATCGCGCCTTCCTCGGTGCCGACGAAATAGATGGCGATCAGCATCAACAGGCCGCCGAAGATCGCCCAAGGCAGGATTTCTCCTACCGGGATTGGCGCCGGTGCCGCGACGGGCGCAAAAGTGGTGTCAGACATGTATTCCTCCGGGAATGACGCGTTCAGTCGAAAGAGTGCTTATGCGGCAGGGTCTGACTTCCAGCGCGAAGAACCTTCGACACGCTGGTCACAGCGGCGCGACCGTGCCGGATTTACACCGGCTTCCAAACCCGCAACAGCACGGTTATATCTGCAGGCCGAAGAGCCTGTCAACGAAACTTCATGAAGCGGCGAAGGGCTGTTCCCACCGCTATCCGGAGATCGCAACGACCGTGAATACGCGTCTTATCTGGATCTGCCACGGCGCGACTGCAGCGAGCCGCAAGGCCCTGTTCCCGCTCGATGAACCGCTGGACAACAAGGCCGCGGAAGAAGCGGCCAGGATGACCGCCCTGCCCCGCGCCGATCGTATTGTCACCAGCCCGGCTTTGCGCGCCCGCCAGACGGCCGAAGCCCTCGGCCTCGACGCCCGGATAGATCAGGCGCTTCGCGACTGCGATCACAGGCGCTGGGCCGGCAGGTCGATCGCAGCGATCGAGGCAGAAGAGCCGGAGAACCTCATGGCCTGGATGTGCGATCCTGAAGCGGCTCCGCACGGGGGCGAGAGCCTTGTTGATCTCAGAACACGTGTCGGCGGTTGGATGGACAATGAATCCGCTCTCGGCGGCCGTGTGATCGCCGTCAGCCACGCGGCCGTCATCCGAGCGGCGATCGCGTACGTACTTCAGGCGCCGCTCTCCTCCTTCTGGCTCGTCGACGTCGAGCCGCTTGGCATTGTTCGCATGACCAGCAATGGACGGCGCTGGTCTCTGCGATTCCAGCATTAGCGATCCCTCATTTTATCCAGCCTTACACAAGCAAATCGCGTCATCTCTATTGAACCCGGTTCTACCGGGACTACTTCCTTGTCCCAAGGAGATGGAAGACATGACATATGACTGGAGTGGGGAGCGCACGCGGCGCCTGCGTTTGGTGCGTGTCGCCACAATTGCGGTTCTGGTCGGTCTCATCGTCAGCGTACCGCTGCTGATCGTTACCGCCTGAAGCACGAAAAGGGCGAGCGGTGCCACGGCACGCTCGCCTTCGTTCTTTCCCCCGCCTGCCGGTCTGCAACCACGACGACGATCGCGCTCAGCGTTTTACCCGGTTCCGCGAAAGCGCCCTCAGTCCCTCCACGGCACAGCCATAGGCTGCCCCTCTGATAATTCGCCTTCTGGTTTCAACGAACATTTCAGACTTTCATGATTACTTCGGCGCGGGTGGAGTCGGAGAAGACCATATGCCGGTGTTTTTCCAAAGCAAGGCCGGAAGGCAATGCGTGTCGATTGTCGGGCTTGGGATAACCCTCTGGCTCCTCGGCGCGCTGTTGCAGCTTGACGACAGCCTTGTCTTCTTCATGACCGGTTTCGGCGAATACGGCGCCGACAAGCTCGTTCTGGCGCTCGGTATCGCCGGCGCCATGAGCTTCATCTATTCGGTGCTGCGCATCGCCGACCTGCGCAAGGAAACCGAACTGCGCGCCGCCGCTCAGGCGAAGGCCGATTGGACCGCCACCCACGACCATCTGACCAAACTGCCGAACCGCTACGCCTTCGAGCGCAAGATTCTCTCACGGCCAGTCAAGGACGACGAGTACGAGGTCGAAGAGTGGAGCCGCAACGTCACCATCTTCTCCGTCGATCTCGACGGCTTCAAGAAGGTCAACGATCTCGTCGGTCACAAGGGCGGCGACGTTCTGTTGATCGAGGTTGCCAGACGGATCTGCGCGCTCGGCAACGCCGATTGCGTCTATCGCTTCGGCGGCGACGAATTCATCATTGTCGCCTTTGCTCTGACGGCGCAGCGCGAGGAGCGTTTTGCCAGGCTGCTGATCCAAGCCGTCACCCGGCCGATCCATATCGATGGTTTTGCCGTCGAAGTCGGCGCCAGCGTCGGCTATGACCGTTGGGCCGAGCGAGCCGAACCGCTGGAAGATGCCGCTCATCGTGCCGACCTCGCCATGTACGAGGCGAAATCTCGAGGACCCAACCACTATTTCGTTTTCGAACCTGCAATGCAGGACAAGGTAACGGAACGCGCTGCACTGGAAACCCGGCTGCGCGCGGCAATCGCCAATAAGGCGATCAAACCCTTCTATCAGCCGCTGATCGACCTGAAGACCGGTCAGCTCTGCGGCTTCGAGGCGTTGGCGCGTTGGATCGGCGACGATGGCGTCAACATTCCGCCTCCGGTCTTCATCGATATCGCCGAGGAAACCGGCATGATCACTGCGCTGTTCGAGGATCTCCTTGCTCAGGCCTGCAGCGATGCACTCACCTGGCCCGAGCATGTGACATTGTCTTTCAACGTCTCGCCGGTCCAGATGGAAGACAGGCTGTTGACCTCGCGCATTCTCAAGGTGCTTTCGGCAAGCCGGCTGCCGCCGCAGCGCCTGGAAGTCGAGATCACCGAGAACGCGCTGATCCAGGATCCGGCCATCGCCGCCGTGATTCTCGACGAACTGCACGCCGCCGGCATCCAGATCGCACTCGACGATTTCGGCACGGGCTATTCGAGCCTGGCCCAGCTCGCCCGCTATCGTTTCGACAAGATCAAGATCGACAAAAGCTTCATCGCCACCTATCGCGACGACGAACGTCAGGAAAAAATCGTCCGCGCCATGCTCGGACTCGGCAGGAGCCTCAACATCAAGACGACCGCTGAGGGCGTCGAGGAGCACGGCCAGCTCGCCTTCCTGCTGCAGCTCGGCTGCGACATCGGCCAAGGCTATCTTTTCGGTAAGGCGATGCCCGCCGCCGAGGCGGGCATCTTCATCAGCGATCGTAATGCCAGTCTAGCCTCAACGGCCTGACGTTATGCCTACCTTTTTGACGCAATTCCGGACGGAAAACTGCTTCGCACTTTTCCTGGAATTTGCTCTAAAAGACCTGACGCAGGATTACGAAGAGCACGAAGGCGATTGCGATCGAGGCCGGCAGCGTCAGCACCCAGGCCATCAGCATGTTGCGCACGGTCGACCATTGCAGGCCGGAACCGTTCGCCGCCATGGTGCCGGCGACGCCCGACGACAGCACATGCGTGGTCGAGACCGGCAGGCCGAGTTGATCGGCCGAGGCGATGGTGATCATCGCGACGACTTCGGCTGCCGCTCCCTGCCCGTAGGTCAGATGCGTCTTGCCGATCTTCTCGCCGACGGTGACGACGATACGCTTCCAGCCCACCATCGTGCCGAGGCCAAGCGCGATCGCGACCGCCACCTTTACCCAGAGCGGGATGAACTTCGTCGCGTTGTCGACCGCCTTGTGATAGTTCGTCACCGCGAGGAGATCGCCGGCATCCATCGGCAACAGCTTCTGCTTGTCAATCAGCTTCAGCGCCTCGCCAATCAAGTAGATGTCATTGCGGACGTTGCCGACGAGATTGGTCGGCACCGCTTCGAGCGTCGGGAAGCCAGCGACTTCGGCGCTCGTCTGATGAATATATTGCTGCAGGGCCGGCGTCGTCGCATCCGTCCAGGTCTTGTTCTTGACGGCGTTGCTGACTTCGGCCTTGTAGTCGGTGACGGTCACGCCTGGCTTCACATATTTGCCGAGCGCGGCTTCCACCTGGACCGATGCCGACTTGTAGGCTTCAAGATAGTTGACATCGGGCGTGCGGTTTAGTGCGAAAGCTGTCGGCACGAGGCCGATCAGGATGAGCATGATGAGGCCCATGCCCTTCTGGCCGTCATTGGAACCGTGGGCGAAGCTGACGCCGGTGCAGGTGAAGATCAGGATCGCACGGATCCAGAGCGGCGGCGGCTGGTTGCCCTTCGGTTCGGCATAGAGCGCCTTGTTGCGCACCAGAAGCTTCATGACCAGCAGAAGCACCGCGGAGAGACCGAAGCCGATCAGCGGCGAGATCAGCAGCGACAGGCCGATATTGGTCGCCTGCGACCAGTCGACGCCGCTGGTCGCAGTGCCGGCTGGTGCCAGGAACTGGTTTGCTAGGCCGACGCCGATGATCGATCCCACCAGCGTATGCGAACTCGACGACGGCAGGCCGAGATACCAAGTGCCGAGATTCCAGACGATCGCGGCGATCAGCAGCGCAAACACCATGGCAAGGCCAGAGCCGGAGCCCACCTGCAGGATCAGTTCCACCGGCAGCAGCGCCAGAATGCCGAAGGCGACGGCGCCGCTCGAGGTCAGTACGCCGAGAAAGTTGAAGAAGCCGGACCAGATGACGGCAAATTCCGCCGGCATGGAACGGGTGTAGATGACAGTGGCGACGGCATTGGCCGTATCGTGGAAACCGTTGACAAATTCGAAGCCGAGCGCAATCAGCAGTGCAAGGCCCAAGAGAATCCAGGGAACGGCAACTGCGGTTGTCAGGTCGCGTCCGAGTGCATAGGCGACATATCCGAGGCCGCAGACCAGAACCAGCCCGAATACCGGCAAGAACCATTTGCCGGCCGAATTCGAACTGTGGAGCGGGTGGGAAGCGTCGCTATGAACCTGGCTGGGGGCAATATCGGCCATGGCATAGTTCCTTATTCCGTTTTGCAAATTTGCCTTTTGTTAATAATTCCGCCGCGTGAAGCTCTCATGACGCCTGTCTGGCCCGTGAGCCACTGACATCGGACGATAGACCGTCACCGATATCCGGCCGGCGCGTCCATGAACATGCGGCGTCACAATCCCAGCAAGATCGATATCTTCGCGATTGATGGCGCCAAAGCGGGGCGCCTCGGCAAGGGCGTGATCGATTTCCGCGCCGAGCCGCTCTTACTCGGACTAAACCGGGGATCGCAGACATTCGACATGCCGTTGAAGGCCGAGGCGATGAAAGACCTGCACGGCGTCATCGATGAGACCTTTGCGCATCTCGGCGATCATTTCGACATGGCCGCCACCCGCGCCGCCGGCCACCGCGTCGTGCACGGCGGCAACTGTTTCACCCGCGCAATCACCCTCGACGATGCCGTCAATGATTCCGAGACCTGCGATTGCGTAGCCGAATGCCGAAACCCTACGCGCGTTCAAGCCGAACCTTCTCCCTCATGCGCCAGACCCGCGGCGTTTCTCCCGTATATTTCAGGAAGAAGCGCGAGAAATAGGCGGGGTCGGCAAAGCCGAGCCGAAATCCGATTTCCTGAACGCTGCCAAGCGTGAAAACGAGCTGGCGTTTCGCCTCGTCGACGAGTTTGCCGGCGATCAAAGCGTGCGGGGTGCTGCCAGTCATCGACCGGACGATCCGGGTGAGATGTGTCGGCGAAACTCCGAGTTCTCTGGCGTAGAAGGAAGCGGGCTTGTGCGATCGAAAATGCTGCTGAAGAAGCTCGTTTAGCTTTTCCATGCGCCGCTCGTTCTCATTCGACGCAAGTTCGTCACTGTTTCCCTCCTGTGAAATCCTCGCCGTCAGCCGCAGCACCAGAGCCACGTAGGCGCCCAGCGTCTCGTTGCGGCCGCTGCGGCGATTTTCGAATTCGTCGCCCAGTCGCCGCATCGTCTGCATGACATACACAGCTTCGGCATTATCAGGATCGAGGGGCGTCAGATGCGGCGTCGCCAGCCATTCGCCGAGCTGGCTCCGCTCGCCGGGCAGATGGCTGAGATGGGATCGCAATAGGGTGATCACAATGCCGTCGATATCGCGTGAAAACCGAAAGCCGTGATTGAGCCCGGGCGGCACGGTGACGATTGCCGGCGGCCGGATGGCATGCCTCTCCTCGCCGAAGATCGCATCGCCGGAACCCGCTTTGATGTACAATATCTGAAAGAAACTCTCGTGACGGTGCGGGCGTATTTCCCATTGATGCAAGCTGCTGCGGGAGCGAACTGTTTCGCAATGCAACCAAAAATCCGGCTCTCGCCCAGTATTCTCACCGTAGAGCTCGTAGGTCGGGACATGTCTGCTCATCGGGCTCTCCCGCACTAATGTTCGATTAGTGCAATTTTAAGGCCGGGATGTCCATTGCTGCAGCAAGGGCGACGGGGCAGAATCTGGCAAAACGCAAAAATGCAGGGAGGACGCATTTGCGAACCAAGGTCGCCATCATCGGCTCGGGGCCATCCGGCCTGCTGCTCGGTCAGCTTCTGACCGAGGCCGGCATCGACAATGTCATTCTCGATCGCGTGAACAAGGATTACATCCTCGGCCGGGTTCGCGCCGGCGTTCTGGAGGAAGGCACCGTCGGACTGCTGGATCAAGCCAAAGCGGCAGCGAGGCTGCATGCCGAAGGCCTGCCGCATGACGGTTTCTCACTCGCCTTCGACGGACGCGACCATCGCATCGACCTGCATGAACTGACAGGCGGCCGGCGCGTGACGGTCTACGGTCAGACCGAGGTGACGCGCGATCTCATGGAGCGGCGCGAAGCAAGCGGCGCCCTGTCGATCTACGATGCCGCCGATGTCGCGCCGCATGATTTCGACGGCCGCGCTCCCTTCCTCACCTACACAAAGGACGGCGCTGCCGGGCGCATCGATTGCGACTTCATCGCCGGCTGTGACGGCTTTCACGGCGCCAGCCGCAAGGCCGTCCCCGAACGGGCGATCCGGCGTTTCGAGAAGGTCTATCCCTTCGGCTGGTTGGGCGTTCTTGCCGACGTGGCGCCTGTCAGCCATGAGCTGATCTACGCCAACCATCCAAGGGGCTTCGCGCTCTGTTCGATGCGCTCGGCCACGCGCAGCCGCTATTATATCCAATGCTCGCGCGACGAGAAGGCGGAAGACTGGAGCGACGACCGCTTCTGGGACGAGTTGAGACGGCGCCTGCCGGCGCATCACGCCGAGGCGTTGACGACTGCGCCGTCCTTCGAGAAATCAATCGCTCCTTTACGCTCTTTCGTTGCCGAGCCGATGCGTTTCGGCCGGCTTTTCCTGGTCGGCGACGCCGCCCATATCGTTCCGCCGACCGGCGCCAAGGGGCTGAACCTTGCAGCCAGCGACGTCCATTATCTATTCTCCGGGCTGATCGAGCATTATCGCGAAGGCTCGGATGACGGCATCGACGCCTACTCGCAGAAAGCACTCGCCCGTGTGTGGAAAGCCGTGCGGTTTTCCTGGTGGATGACGACGATGATGCATCGTTTTCCCGATACCGGCGATTTCGACCAGAAGATCCAGGAGGCGGAACTCGATTATCTCACTCATTCCCGCGCCGCCTCGACGGCGCTCGCGGAGAACTATGTGGGATTGCCATTCTGATATGAAGATTTGAGACTGGTGCGCGAGCCATAGAGGTCTGCGTTTTGAAGGCATCCGGAGCGCGCTCGATTTCGCCGATCAGGTCGTCATTCTCGAGCGAGGCAGACTGGCCTGGACGGGAACATTGGAAAGTCTCTTCAGCGCTCATGATGCTGTCGAGACATTGCTCGTGGTCGGCGGGCTGCACTAATGAGACGATCGCAGAACCGTAGGCCCTCCCGGTTATTCCCTCGTTCCGTCACAAAGGTTGCGCTTCGTACGTCAGCAACTCATTCGGTATATCGTCATGACGACGTCATTGTTGGCCGGTCATTATTTCCCGCCAGGAATGCTTCTGCCACGGCCGACGAGACCGCAGCAGCACCAACACTTGAATTACGAGCAGGACCGACGTCATCGCCGCCTTCTTTATTTGGTGCCGGGAGCTGCAGCCAGTCGAATTTGCCGGCTGGAGTAGACGAATTAATCTCATGCTCCGGCAATTTACATTGCCAAGCCACCCGACAGGGTTGCATAGTCGAACACAACATCACAAGGGAGGTAGAAATGGCAAACCACAAGCCGGTCGCAGTTGACGTATACTTGCCTGTTTTCGATATCAACGATCCGATCAGTGGCGACATCCTCGAAAATACCAGTTCCACCGATGTCGATGGAGATCGGGTGCGCCTGAACTTCGTCAATGGACAACGAATTCCCCAACCCGCCGATCCGAACGGGCCCGCCACGAGCACGACGATCGAGGGGAAATACGGCACGCTGACTGTCTATTCCGACGGTGGTTACACTTATGCGCTCGATCATTCCAACCCGGTGGTATCAGCGCTCGGCCCAGGGGATCAACTCGTCGACCAGTTCAATTTCAAGATTTCCGATGGCAAAGGCGCCACGGACTTCGGCTTGCTCAATATCGCTGTCGACTTGCCGGAACGTGGCGACGTATTCGTCAATTTTGAGGATGTCGGCAAATACGACTTCCCGACCGGCTATAAAGGCTTCGATTGGGGCGCCTGGCGAGATGGTGACGACGCCACGGTTCAGAAAGAAGCCGACGGCAACCATGTTCTGTCGGGCGGCGTGTTCTGGACACCCATTCTATCCGCCGATGGCGGAACCTTCCAGATCGAGCAATTCAGCGTCGCAAACGGCACGTCGGACTATGACAACGTTCTGACGATCGAAGGTCATCTCAATGGCAATATCGTGTTCTCGACCACGGTTAACGTGACCGCCGACAGCATGGACGCACCACAAGTGATCGATCTCAGCGCCTGGGGCAAAATCGACTATCTTGTGCTCGACACCGAGCCCGTCATTACAGAAACGAGCGGTCCGGATTATTATGGTGCGCGATACGACGATTTTCATTTCATCGTTTGACTGGTGCCTGGACGGCGCGGGGTTTCCCGCGCCGGAAAGCTGAGACCCAAACGAGACCGAGCAAAGCGCTCCTGTCCAGCCTGTCGAAATGTCCGTGATAAGACTGGTAGCGGAGGAGGGATTTGAACCCCCGACACAAGGATTATGATTCCTCTGCTCTGACCTACTGAGCTACTCCGCCACTGGCCAAACGACACCTGCTCGCGAAGCGCAGCGGGCTCGTGGGATGAGCGGCTTATAAGGTGCGCTTCGGCTTTGTGTCAAGCGCATGATCGAGAAAAACGGTGGGTTTACCACCTGTTGTTCCCTATCGGTTTCAGGCGGCGACGGGGCTGGTCAAGAGGGCCTTCAGCGAAGCTTCCGCCGAAGGTTCGCGTTCGGAGCGCTCGATGAAACCCCCGCCGAAAACGCGGGCGTTGTCGCCGGGTGCGGAATAAAGCGCGCAGGCCTGGCCGGGGGCGATACCCGCCTCACCGACTGTGAGGTCGACATAAGTGCCGTTCGCATTGATATGCAGCACGGCGGGTGCCGGCGCCCGTGTCGAGCGAACCTTGGCGTAACAGGCGAAGCCTTTACCGGAGGCGGCTTGCGCAAGCGTCTCGTCGCCCAGCCAATTGACGTCGCGCAGGTAGACGCGGTGCGTTTCCAGCGCCTCTTTCGGCCCGACGATGACGCGGCGCGAACGGGCGTCGAGAAAGACCACGTAGAGCGGCTCGCCGGTGGCGATGCCGATGCCGCGGCGTTGGCCGATCGTGAAGTGCAGGATGCCCTCATGGCTTCCGAGCACGCGGCCGTCGAGATGGACGATTTCACCGGCGAGTGCCGCATTCGGCTTCAGCTTGGTGATGATGTCGGAATATTTGCCCTGCGGCACGAAGCAGATGTCCTGGCTGTCGGCCTTCTTGGCGACGACGAGGCCCATTTCTTCGGCGAGCCTGCGGGTCTCGGCCTTCGGCAGGCCGCCCAAGGGAAAGCGGAGGTAGTCGATCTGTTCCTGGGTCGTGGCGAACAGGAAATAGCTCTGGTCACGATCGGCGTCGGCCGGGCGGAAAAGCGCGCGGCGGCCGGGATTTTCGGGCGAAGGGTTCAGGCCCGAGCGGATATAGTGGCCGGTCGCCAGCGCATCGGCGCCAAGCTCCTTGGCGGTTGCCAGAAGATCGGCGAACTTGACGGTCTGGTTGCAGGAAACGCAAGGAATCGGCGTTTCGCCCGCCACATAGCTTTCGGCGAAGGGATTGATCACCGTCTCGCGAAAGCGCTTTTCGTAATCGAGCACGTAATGCGGAATGCCGAGCGTTTCGCAGACGCGACGCGCATCGTCGATATCCTGGCCGGCGCAGCAGGAACCGGCGCGGTGAACGGCGGCGCCATGATCATAAAGCTGCAGCGTAATGCCGAGCACGTCGTAACCCTGGCGTTTGAGAAGGCCGGCGACGACCGATGAATCGACGCCGCCCGACATGGCGACGACGACACGGGTATCTTCCGGCTGCTTGTCAAAATCCAGTGTGTTCAACGGTGGTGCCAAATTCTGCTTGGGTCACGATCCGCCCTTGCGCTGCAATTGCGGCGGATTTGCCGATATTCGGCGGGATCGGCCGCCGTCTCTCGATGAAGGACCGATATAGAAAGGATTGTCCGTGGACGCAAGGGGCAGCCTTCGGGTACCGATATTTCGCATTCCCGCCTGAAGAGAAGGCGCAGCCGAAGCCGCGCCTTGGAGCGGGGGTGCGGCTCAGGTGCCGATCAGCTTGTTGCAGGCGAATGCGATGCTCGGATTGGCGATGATGGCGGTTACGAACGCCAGTCCGATCGTCGAGAATGAAAAGTGTTTCATACACATCCTCCTATCCAGCCCACGACAATTATGCGGCTTCGCCCGCCTTTCTCAAAATGACGAATGCTTGATGGCATCCGGCCGCATGCCTGCTTCTCAGGCGGCCACATCAAGTTCCCTTGCTAGGGCCTCCATCAGCTCGCGGCAGCCGATTTCGCGGTTGGCGCCCGCCGAGGCATCGTCGAAATAGACGCCTTGCTCCGTATAGGTCATGACTGTGCCCCTGCCGGAGGGACTGAATTCGATGGTCGCCAGCGAGACCGAGATCGGCACTCCGCCCACTGCCATCCGGTAGGAGATGACGATGCGCTCGTCCGGCACGATATTCTGGTATTGCGTGTCGTTGGTGATCTCCGGTCCATCACCGAAGCGGAAGCGCGAAAACTCGGCGCCGCCGACACTGAAATCCGAGGTGAATTCCAGCACCTCCCACCCTTCGCCTTCGGCGAACCAGCGCCGCTTGCTGTCAAGATCAGCAAATGCGAAGAAGACGCGCTCAGGTGGCACGGGATAGGCACGCTCCACGGCGAAGGTGGCGTGGGAAACGGCTGGTTCGGCGGCCGTCGATTGCGTGGACTGCTCGGTCATCACTCTTTTCCCTCTCGTTGGTTATTTACGGCCGGCTGTGAAAGCATGTCGCCCAGGCGATCGAACCGCCGCTCCATCAGGCTTCTGCGCTCGGCCACCCAGCCGGCGATCCGATCGAGGCCGGATGGCTCGATGCGGCAGGTGCGAACCCGTCCGATCTTCTCGCTGCGGATGAGGCCGCTTTCCTCCAGCACCTGTAAATGCTGGACGATCGCCGCAAGCGACATGTCGAAGGGTTGCGCCAGCTCGCTGACACTGGCCGGGCCACGGCTCAGCCGCTCGACGATCTGCCGCCGCGTCGGCTCGACGAGGGCTTTCAGAATATCGTCAATGGTCGAATAGTTAAGCATGGGCTTGAGTATTGCGTCGTGACGTTCAATTGTCAAGTCATCACTTAACTATTCACGCAGACGCTGAACCACGCCCTATCGAGCGCGGCGAGATTTGCAAATGTCGCGGCGTCATCGAAGCCTGCTTGGAAATCATGAACGTGACGAAGCGGCCCTCAGCGCGCGGCCGTGGATCAGCACCTCGGCGTCGTGCTGCGGCATCGGCCGGCCCAACAGATAACCCTGCACCTCACTGAAACCTTCGGCGCGCAGTTTCTGCAACTGCTCTTCCGTCTCGATCCCTTCGGCCAGCGTCGTCGCGTTGAAGCCGGAACCGATACCGACGACGGCGCGGACGATGGCGAGATTACCGGCATCCGTCTCAATGCCCGAAACGAAGCTGCGGTCGAGCTTGATCTTGTCGAACGGAAACGACCTGAGATAGCTCAGCGACGAATAACCGGTGCCGAAATCGTCGATGGCGATGCGTACGCCAAGCTCTTTCAGTGCGCGCAGCAGCGGCAGGCTTTGATCGGCATCAGCCAGGAACACGGACTCGGTGATTTCGATTTCAAGCCGGTCGGCATTGAGGCCCGTTTCGTTGAGCGCCGCGACCACTGTCGAAAGCAGGCTTGCATGTCGAAACTGGCTGACGGAGAGATTGACGGCGATCCTCAAATGGGTCGGCCAGCCGGCTGCCGCGCGGCAGGCTTCCCGGATCACCCAGTCGCCGATCGGCACGATGAGGCCGGTCTCCTCGGCGATCGGAATGAATTCCATCGGCGCAACCAACCCACGCTTGGGGTGGCGCCAGCGGATCAGTGCCTCGAAGCCGGCGATGTCGTCATTGTCGAGCTGTACGATCGGCTGGTAGTACAGCTCGAACTGGCGCTTCTCCAGCGCCTCCCACAGCTCGGCGGTCATCATATGCCGGCGCTCGGCGGCAAGCCGCATCTCCGTCTCGTAGAAACGATAGGTCGAACGCCCGTTCTCCTTGGCGGCATAGAGCGCCAGATCCGCGTGTCGCATCAGCACGTCTGCATCGCGGGCATGAGCGGGCGCCAGGGCGATACCGACGCTACAGGTGACATGCTCCCGGACGCCATCGAGATCGAAGGCGCCGGCAAGCGTCTGCAACAGCCCTTGCGCGAAACGCCCGGCCCGCTCCGGTTCGCCGAGCTCCAGCACGATGGCGAATTCATCGCCGCCGAGACGGGCGACAAGATCGCCCTCCTCAGCCAGCCGCAGCAGCCGCTCCGACACTTGGCAAAGCAGCGCGTCGCCGGCGGCATGTCCCTTGCTGTCGTTGATAAGCTTGAAATGATCGACGTCGATATAGAGCAGCGCGATCGGGCTGTCGGCGGTCGCTTCGACCGCGCGCTGGCTGATATGATTGGAAAAGGCTGCCCGGTTCGGCAGGCCGGTCAGGGAATCATGCATGGCAAGATGGGCAAGCTTTGCCTCGACGGCGCGCTCCTCCGTCACGTCCTGCGAGATGCCGAGCAGGTAGCGCGGTGCACGGCCCTCCGGCGTCGGCAAGGCGCGTTTGACGGTGCGCAGGATGCGTGGCACGCCATCGGCGCGCAGCATAGTCTCCTCGAAGCTGATCGTCGTATCGGCGTCGAAGGCCCGGCGATCCTGCTCGCGAAAGGCATCTGTCTGACCGGCGGGAAACAGCGCCCGGTCGGTTCGGCCGACCACCTCCTGCGCCCTCATGCCGACAATTTCACCGCAGGCCTCGTTGAAAAGAAGGTAAAGCCCGTCCGCTTCCATGTCCTTGACAAAAACGCCGACCGGCAAGTTGTCGACGATGCTGTCGAGAAGCGAGCGCGTATCGCTGATCTGACGTCTGGCTGCGTTGACCTCGGTGCGGTCCTGCACGATCGCCAGGATCGCGGCTCGGCCCTCGAAACGCACTTCGCGGCCATAGGTCAGCACGTCAAAGGTCTCGCCGCTCGCCTTGAGGTGAGCCCAACGCTCTGCCTTTTCCATGTCGGTACGGCCATTGACGGCGTCGATCATCCGCTCCCGCTCATGCTGGGGGCGGATATCGAGCACCGTCATGTGCCGGTACTCGTCTGCGCCGTAGCCGTAGAGTGCTGCCGCCGCCTCGTTGACGCTGAGAAAATGCAGCGATATCGGATCGTAGACCCACATCGGCGACGGATGCGTTGCAAACAATGACCGGAAGTCGTCGTTCAGTACTTCGATCTGCTCGGTCTTCTGCAAGGGGGCCATGGAATTCGCACGCGGTTGATGCCGATGCCAAGCGCATACCAGGAAAAGTTAAATAAAATCAGAATCATACTAGACTTAAACTTTGGGCTTCCGCCTGCAGCATGTGCAAAGCCGAGGGTTTACCATCGCGGTTTCCGCCTTCGATAAACTTACTTGAATGAACCGGAACAATTCCGCCGATCGTGCGTTGCAGATGATCTAAGTTGCAATTGCGTTGCTGAGGAGGATTTCATGGGCAGGTTGGGCGCAACGACGGATTACAGCAGGATCAGACATTGGATCGAAGAACGCGGCGGCCATCCCGCCCGTATCAAGAACGCACCGGACAGCGAAACCGTCCGCGTCGATTTTTCCTCGGAATCGCAGGAAGAAATTTCCTGGGACGAATTCTTCCAGGGTTTTGACGGCAGCCGGCTCGCTTTCCTTCATCGCACCAAGGCTGAAGACGATGCCGCCCGTCTCGGCAGGATCGTCCGCCGTCGCCGGTACCACTAAGCCTCATCCGTTCCTGATAAGGAAAACCCGGCGCGATTTATGCGCCGGGTTTTCCGTGTCTTGCCTTGGGAGGGCGAACTCAGTCGATGTTGAAGGTGAGCAGCTTTGCCTGGCGGATCGCCTGGTTGGCCGTCAACTGCGCAAGCACGGCGTCTTCAACCTTGCCATCGACATAGAGCAGCGCGATGGCGTCACCGCCCTGCTTGTCACGCCCGAGCTGGAAGTTTGCGATGTTGACGCCGGCACCGCCAAGCGTCGTGCCGATGAAGCCGATCATGCCGGGGACGTCGGTATTGGTGATATAGATCATGTGCGAGCCGACATCGGCGTCGAGGTTGATGCCCTTGATCTGGATGAACCGCGGCTTGCCATCCGAAAACACGGTGCCGGCGACCGAACGCGTCATGCTTTCGGTCGTCACCGTCAGCTTGATATAGCCATCGAAGACACCGGTCTTGTCGCGCTTGACCTCGGAAAGCACGACGCCTTTTTCCTTGACCATGATTGGCGCCGAAACCATGTTGACGTCGGCGACCTGTGGGCGGATGAGACCGGCAAGCACCGCACTCGTCAGCGCCCGTGTGTTCATGTTGGCGGTGATGCCGTCGTAGAGGATCTCGATTTCCTTGATCGGCTCTTCGGTGACTTGCCCGACGAAGGCGCCGAGAACGTCGGCAAGGCGGATGAAGGGCTTCAGGATCGGCGCTTCCTCAGCGGTGATCGACGGCATGTTGATGGCGTTGGAGACCGCACCCTTGACGAGGTAATCCGCCATCTGTTCGGCCACCTGCAGGGCGACGTTTTCCTGAGCCTCGGTCGTCGAGGCGCCGAGATGTGGCGTGCAGACGACGTTCGGCAGGCCGAAGAGCGGGCTTTCCTTGGCGGGCTCGACCTCGAACACGTCGAAGGCGGCACCGGCGACATGGCCGGACTTGATGGCTTCGGCAAGCGCTGCTTCATCGACCAGGCCGCCACGGGCGCAGTTGATGATACGCACCCCCGGCTTAGTCTTTGCCAGCGCTTCCTTGTTGAGGATGCCGCGCGTCTTGTCGGTCATCGGCACATGCAGCGTGATGAAGTCGGCGCGGGCGAAAAGCTCCTCCAGCTCGACCTTGGTGACGCCCATCTCCTCGGCGCGCTCCTTGGAGAGGAACGGGTCATAGGCGACGACATGCATCTTCAGGCCGATGGCACGGGCGCAGACGATCGAGCCGATATTGCCGGCACCGATGACGCCGAGCGTCTTGCCGGTGATCTCGACGCCCATGAACTTCGACTTTTCCCATTTGCCGGCCTGCGTCGAGGTATCGGCTGCCGGAAGCTGGCGAGCGACGGCAAACATCAGCGCAATCGCGTGTTCGGCTGTCGTAATCGAGTTGCCGAAGGGCGTGTTCATGACGATGATGCCGCGGCGCGAGGCAGCCGGGATATCGACATTGTCGACGCCGATGCCAGCTCGGCCGACGACCTTGAGGTTCGTCGCCCCCTGGATGATCTTTTCCGTCACCTTGGTGGCGGAGCGGATGGCCAGACCATCATACTTGCCGATGACTTCGAGCAGACGGTCCTTATCCTTGCCGAGCTGCGGTTCGAAATCGACTTCGACGCCGCGGTCGCGGAAGATCTGGACGGCGGTTTCCGACAATTCGTCGGATACGAGAACGCGAGGTGCCATTGTGGCCTCCTTCAAAAGTGTTCAGCGATGGATGAAATTAGAATGCTGGGCTCCGCCCTGGGGCGGAGCCGGATGCGATCACGTCAGGCGGCAGCCTGGCCGAGCTGCGCCTTCTGCGTTTCGAAGGCCCAGGAAAGCCAGGGCATCAGCTTCTGCATGTCGGATGCCTCGATCGTAGCGCCGGCCCAGATACGCAGGCCGGACGGCGCGTCGCGGTAATGGCCGACGTCATAGGCGACGCCTTCCTTTTCGAGCAGGCCGACCAGCCCCTTGGCGAAATTCGCCTGACCGTCGTCGTCGAGCGCTGCGATATCCTTGTCGACGATCTTCAGGCAGACCGAGGTGTTGGAGGCCGTTTCCGCCTTGACGGCGAGATTGGCAATCCAGTCGTTTGCCGCGACGAAGTCATGAATGACCTTGGCATTGGCATCGGCGCGCGCAATCAGTGCCTTGAGGCCGCCAAGGCCCTTGGCCCAGACAAGCGCGTCGATATAGTCCTCGACGCAGAGCATCGACGGCGTGTTGATCGTTTCGCCCTGGAAGATGCCTTCGGTCAGCTTGCCGCCAGAGGTCATGCGGAAGATCTTCGGCAGCGGCCATGCCGGCGTATAGGTGACCAGACGCTCGACGGCGCGCGGCGAAAGGATGATGACGCCGTGGGCGCCCTCGCCGCCCAGAACCTTCTGCCAGGAGAAGGTGACGACATCGAGCTTGGCGAAATCGAGTTCCTGCGCGAAAGCGGCCGAAGTGGCGTCGCAGATCGTCAGGCCCTTGCGGTCGGCAGAGATGAAATCGGCGTTAGGCACGCGCACGCCCGAAGTAGTGCCGTTCCAGGTGAAGACCACATCGCGATCGAAATCGACGGCGGAGAGATCGGGAAGCTCGCCGTAACCAGCCTCGAGCTTGCGCACGTCCTTGAGCTTCAGCTGCTTGACGACATCGGTGACCCAGCCGGCGCCGAAGCTTTCCCAGGTGAGCATGTCGACGCCGCGTTCGCCGAGCAGCGACCAGAGCGCCATTTCGACGGCACCCGTATCGGACGCCGGAACGATGCCGATGCGGTAATCCGCCGGCACGTCGAGAATTTCACGGGTAAGGTCGATGGCCTGCTTGAGCTTGGCCTTGCCGACCTTCGCGCGATGCGAACGGCCAAGAGCCGCGTCGGAAAGGGCGTCGAGCGACCAACCGGGGCGCTTCGAGCAAGGGCCAGACGAAAAATGAGTATTGTGCGGACGGATGTCCGGCTTTGCGGTCTTCGCCATGATGCTATCCTCTCAGATAGAAAGCCCTTCGTTGGGGAAGGGTGTCCCGCCGCCGTGTCTATGGGTAGCAGGCGTCATAGTCAAGATAGAAGTGTCGCAGAGAGAGGATATTTTGACGCAGACACGCTTGACGCAGCAAAAAGCCGCCCGGATGGGCGGCTCTCTGATCTAGGCGAATTGCGCTTACTTGTAGACCGCCGGCTGCAGCGGGATTTCCGGCGGAGGTTCATAGCTCGCCTGGGCGCAGCCGCCGAACAGATAGCGGGCGCCGACGCGGGCTTCGTGGACGCTGAGACCCTTGTCGCGGCCGGGGCCGCCGTTTTCGGCATAACCGAACATGTTGCCGCCGTCGATATGCAGGTAGCGGTAGCCGACATCGGCCTTGACGTTGCAGGTGACGTCGATCGAGGCGCCGGCCATGAGAGCGTAGGTGAAGCGCCAGTTGCCCTTGCCGCCATGGGTGACCTGGTCGTCGCAGAAGCTGCCGTCATCGGCGCAGGCGACGTTACGCAGGTTCTTCCACTTCACATAGGAACCGCCGATACCGGCACCGACATAAGGCGTGACGTAACCATAGGTGCCAAGATCGACGTAAGCGTTGGCGAGCAGCGTGTAGGCAGTCAGCGAAGAGCGGTCGCTGGAAGTGCAATCCACCAAGGGGAAGCCGCACTGCCCGACCGTCGAGCCCTTGAAATCAGCCTGCGTCAGATAGTCGAACGTCAGATCGGTGCGCAGATAGCTGTTGATCTGATAACCGACACCGCCGCCGACCGTCCATGCATCGTCCAGGTCGGCACGGTCGAAATCGACCTCGCTGGCATTGCTGCCCTGGAAATAGCGTGCGCCGCGCAGATCGGTGAAGGCATAACCGACATCGCCGCGCAGATACCAGCCGGTCGCTTCGCTGACCGTCACTTCGGGCGGCTGTTCCGGGATAGGCTCGGCAGGGGCGAGGTCGGCGGAATAGGCGTTTGTCGCGATCAATAATGCGGCGAAGATGCCGGACAAGCTTCTTTTCATGGATCCCACTCCAAAATTCGTTGAGTCGGCAGGCTCAAGTCGCTGCCAAACCGATACGCTTCGGATGGATAATGAATGGGAAACGTTAAAAGCTACTTAACCACGATTATTTACCGGAGATCTTGAAGCTTCCGGTAGAGGAAACATGGATTGCCGCAGTAAAAGTCTCTGAAGTGATCTGACGAGACGATTTGGCTGGGTTGCGCACTCGTCGCCCATTCTCCGAGCATCGGCCCAACCATGTCGCCAAGCTTGCCGTCGAGCCCGATATGTCCACAAAGAATCAGGCGGCGGTTCGAACGTTCGAGATCGTGCCGATCAGCTCGTTGACGATGCGCTCGATCTGAGCGCGGTCGTCGCCCTCGGCCATGACGCGGATCAGTGGCTCGGTGCCCGAGGGGCGAATGACGAGGCGGCCGTTTTTGGCGAGTTCGGCTTCGGCATCGGCGATCGCCTTCTGCACCTGGATATCCTCCAGCGGCTTGCCGCCGCTGATGCGGACATTGCGCAGGAGCTGCGGCACCGGCTCGAAGCGGCGGCAGACCTCGCTGACGGTCCGGCCGGTGCGCTTGACCGCGGCCAGGATCTGCAGCGCTGCGACCAGACCATCACCCGTCGTACCGTAGTCCGAAAGCACGATGTGGCCCGACTGCTCGCCGCCGACATTGTAATTGTGCTGGCGCATATGCTCGACGACGTAACGATCGCCGACCCGCGTGCGGGCAAGCGCCATACCGCGCTCGTCGAGGAAGCGCTCGAGGCCGAGATTGGACATCACCGTGGCGACGATGCCGTTGCCGCGCAGTTGCTGGCTCTCGGCCCAGCTCTCGGCGATGACGGCCATCAGTTGGTCGCCGTCGACGATCGAACCGTTTTCGTCGACGATGATGACGCGGTCCGCATCGCCGTCGAGCGCGATGCCGATATCGGCGCGCACCTCGTCGACCTTCTTCTGCAGAGCGACCGGGCTGGTGGAGCCACAATTGAGATTGATGTTGGTGCCGTTCGGCTCGTTGCCGATGGTGACGACCTCGGCACCGAGCTCCCAGAGCACGGCGGGCGCCACCTTGTAGGCAGCACCATTGGCACAGTCGATCGCGATCCTCAGGCCCTGCAGCGTCACGTCGCGTGGCAGCGTGCGCTTGGCATGTTCGATATAGCGGTCATGCACGCCGTCGACGCGCTTGGCGCGGCCGATATCGTCGGATTTGGCGAGCTGGGCGTTCAGGTCCTTTTCCAGCAGGTCCTCGATCTCGGCTTCGAGGTCGTCGGAAAGCTTGTAACCATCCGGACCGAAGAGCTTGATGCCGTTATCCTCGTAAGGATTGTGCGAGGCCGAGATCATCACGCCGATATCGCAGCGCAGCGAGCGCGTCAGCATGGCGACGGCCGGTGTCGGAATCGGGCCGAGAATAAAGGCATCGAGACCGGCAGCCGTGAAGCCCGCGACCATGGCGTTCTCAAGCATATAACCGGAAAGACGCGTATCCTTGCCGATGACGACACGGTGGCGATGGTTGCCGCGGCGGAAGATCGTGCCGGCGGCAATGCCGACCCGCATAGCGAGATCTGGCGTCATCGGGAAGACGTTGGATTGGCCACGAATGCCGTCCGTACCGAAATAGCGTCTTTTCATCTGCACTCCTGCGTTTTTCCGCGCGCCAGTCAAGGCAGCGCACCGTTCCAAGCGAATCCGGCTTCCATGGAATGTCGTTCATTCAGGAGCGTGATTCACGCTTGCCTCAATTCAGCGGAATGCCACAAAATGAGGCTATCAGCACGTAAATTAGCAAGAAAAATGATTATATCCCGTTACCAATGGAAAAGGCCGGGTCTCCCGTTTGGGAAATCCGGCCTTGTTCAAGATGGTGCTAGCCGCTCAATGCGGCTGCGGTTCAAGGCCGCCTTCGGGCTCATCACCCTTGGTGGCAGGCCGTGCGCCGGCCTTCGGAACAGCCGAGCGGCTTGGCGGTGAATCATCGCCAAGATCGCGAGACGGCTTCTCACCGCGGATCAACGCTTTGATTTCTTCGCCGGTCAGCGTCTCGTATTCGAGCAGACCTTCGGCAAGAGCAACGAATTCGTCGTGCTTTTCTGTTAGGATCGTACGGGCCTGGGTATAGGCTTCGTCGATTAGGCGGCGCACTTCATTGTCGATCTTCTGCGCGGTTGCTTCCGAAACGTTCTTCGACTGCGAAACCGAGTGGCCGAGGAAGACTTCCTGCTGGTTCTCGCCATAAGCGACCTGACCGAGCTGGTCAGAGAATCCCCATTGCGTGACCATCGCGCGGGCAAGCTTGGTCGCCTGTTCGATGTCGGAGGAGGCACCTGACGTGATGTTCTCCTTGCCGAAGGTAAGCTCTTCGGCGACGCGGCCACCCATCATGATGCAAAGACGCGAAACCATCCACTTGTAGCTCATCGAGTAGCGGTCGCCCTCGGGAAGCTGCATGACCATGCCGAGTGCACGGCCGCGCGGAATGATCGTCGCCTTGTGCAGCGGATCGGCGACCGCGACATTGAGCGCGGTAATGGCGTGTCCGGCCTCATGGTAAGCGGTGAGCTTCTTCTCCGCCTCGGTCATTGCCGAGGAACGGCGCTCGGCGCCCATCATGATCTTGTCCTTGGCGTCTTCGAATTCCTGCATGGTGACGACGCGCTTGTTGCGGCGGGCGGCCATGAGTGCGGCTTCGTTGACGAGGTTCATCAGGTCGGCGCCGGAAAACCCGGGCGTGCCGCGGGCAAGAATCTTGAGATCGACATTGGGTGCCAGCGGAACGTTGCGGGCATGTACCTTGAGGATGCGCTCGCGACCGACGATGTCTGGGTTCGGCACGACGACCTGACGGTCGAAACGGCCGGGACGCAGCAGCGCCGGGTCGAGGACGTCAGGGCGGTTGGTGGCGGCAATCAGGATCACGCCTTCATTTGCCTCGAAGCCGTCCATCTCGACCAGCAGCTGGTTGAGCGTCTGCTCGCGTTCGTCATTGCCGCCGCCGAGACCGGCGCCGCGATGACGGCCGACGGCATCGATTTCGTCGATGAAGATGATGCAGGGCGCATTCTTCTTCGCCTGCTCGAACATGTCTCGTACACGGCTGGCGCCGACGCCGACGAACATTTCGACGAAGTCGGAACCTGAAATGGTGAAGAACGGCACGTTGGCTTCGCCGGCAACCGAGCGGGCGAGCAGCGTCTTACCGGTGCCCGGAGGACCGACGAGCAGCACGCCGCGCGGGATCTTGCCGCCGAGACGCTGGAACTTCTGCGGATCGCGCAGGAATTCGACGATTTCCTCGAGATCCTGCTTGGCTTCGTCGACACCGGCGACGTCGTCGAAGGTCACACGGCCATGCGCTTCGGTGAGCAGTTTGGCCTTCGACTTGCCGAAGCCCATCGCGCCGCGCGAGCCGCCCTGCATCTGCCGCATGAAGAACAGCCAGACGCCGAGAATCAGAAGCATCGGCAAAAGCGTGCCGAGATAGCTGAGGAAACCCGATGAACCGTCCGTTTCAGGACGGGCCGAAACCAGGACGTTCTTAGACTGCAGGCGATCAAGCAAGCTGTCGTCGATTACGGGCGAATAGGTCTGGAAGGTGGTGCCATTTTCAACATAGCTTCCGGAGAGACGGTTCCCCGTGACCACGACTTCCTTCACGCGGCCCGCATCGACCTCACGCAGAAACTGCGAATAAGGGATTTCGCGGGAGCCCGTCTGCGCCGGCGCCGTCTGGAACATACTGAAAAGGGCGATCAGCAGAAGCGCTATGATCGCCCACAAGGCGAAATTACGTAAGTTAGGGTTCATTGAACTCCCCAGCACTGGAACAGCCGCCTCATGGCGACCGTCTTATTCGCTTCTAACATAGGGTTGCGCCGTGCGATTGCCAAGGCGATCCCCCAGGTCAGATGGTTTTTCCGTCAATACTTCTTAAAGGCGGCCTCGGATAGGGCGCCGTTACGAAAACCGCCGAAAGCCTATCGGCAAAGATGAAATCAAATCGTGTCAAAAAGCGGTCGAACGGTGCGAAATAGGGCGTGAGGTCGACCATGCGGGCATATTCCTGAGATAAAAGCGCTCCTTCGGCGGATAAAGCCGGTGCTGAGGCTATGGCGCGGTTCCATGCCGCCTTGGGAAGGTGCTCAAAATGATGTTCCCTCATTCCTGTCCTCGGGCTTGACCCGAGGGACAGGAATGAGGGGGAGTGTGATGCGGCCTCGACGACGATTGGTCTGGCCACTCCGTTGCGCACAAAAAACCTCCCATCCCAAACACCCGCCTCTCCCGGCCGCAACACCAGCGGCAAAATCCCCCGGCTTTCGCGTGTGAGATAAAGCCCGTCACGCCTGAGATCGAACACCACCCTGCCGGCGGTCATCCGTGCCGGCTGGCTGCCGGTGGCAAATGCAAGGATACGCTCCATATGCGCCCTCCCCGGGGCAAACGGCTGCCCGCCGAAAACGCCTGTCAGACGGCCGAGCGCATAGTCGAGGACTGCCCGATCCCGCCGCAACCCGTCAGGCATCACCTGCCCGAGCAGGCCGCCGTGAAGCCTGAAATGACGGTCCAGCCATTCCGCGGCCTTGGCCGAAAGCGCCAGTCGCTCTTCCCAGGCCCTGCGGATATTTTTCTCCGGACCCGCACCGGCCGACAGCTGCCGGCGGATTCGCACGCGCTCGTACTTCACATCCTCATTGCTCGGATCGTCGATCCACGGCACGCCCCGCTCTTTCAGGAAAGAGCGGATATCCGCCCGGCTGGAAAAGAGAAGCTGCCGCAGGACCCAAAAATGCCGGTTGAAGAGCACCGCATCGGCAATGCCGGTCGAGGCCTGCTCCGTTCGCATGCCGCGCATGGCAAGTGTTTCGCGCTGGTCGTCGAGTGTATGGGCGGTGACGATGAGATCGGCGCCAAACGCTGCCGCCGCTTCGGCCAGAAGGCCGTAACGCGCCTCGCGGGCCGCGGCCATGATGCCGGTTCTCGGCTTGTCGCCCTGCCAGGTCGCGATGGTGTGGGGAATGCCGCGTGATGTGCAGAGGGCTGCAGCTGTATGCGCCTCGTCTGCGGAGCCGGCGCGCAACGCATGGTCGACGGTCGCAGCGCATAGGGATATTTTGAGATGAGGCGCGGCCTTCACGGCTTCGTCGAGGAGGAGAAGCAGGCCGGTGGAATCACTTCCGCCCGATATCGCGACGAGAATGCGTGCAGGGCTTTGAAGGGACGAGAGAAACTGGAGGATCGCCTCTTGCGGCGATCGGACTTCCGGAGACATGCCGGAAGACCTTAGCAGGCGAGGCGCTTCTGTTCGCTCGCAACCTTGCTTATGACGGCACGCGAAGCCTTGGGATAACGCTTCGAGACTTCGCGCAGCGTCGCACAGGCCGTCTCGGTATTGTCGAGCGCAGCAAGCGACATGCCGAGTTTCAACAGCATTTCAGGCGCCTTTTCTGATGTGCCGTATTTCTGATGTGCATTGAGGAAGGTTTTGGCCGCCTCATTGTACTTGCCCTGCGAATAGAGCGCTTCGCCAAGCCAGAAATTGGCGTCCGCCGCCCGCGCGCTGCTCGGGTAGCGGGTGATGTACTGGGTGAATTCCTGTTCGGCCGTGCTGTAATCGCCGGACAAGACGTGACCATAGGCCGACTTGTACTGGTCCGCTTCACCACCGAGCGATGCGGTCTGCTGCGGATTAGCGGTATTGGGAACCGGGCCGGAGCCGATCCCCGCATTTTCATCGACACTTCCGCCGATCGCATTGCCCTTCTGATCGAAATCGATCGAGCCGAGCTCCTTCGGCGGTTGGCCGAGGCCGCTATTGGCAGGCACGTCGGTGGAGGGAGCCGTTTCGGCTCCCTGCGGTGCTTGGATCACCTTGGCGATGTCATCGCCGCCGGAAGCTGCCGGAGCGACGTCGGTCTCGCTCTTCTTGACAGGAGCCTTGGCACCGCCGCCGCTGGCACCCGTCTTTTCCAACTGCTGGAAGCGGAATTCATTGTCTTCCTGCTGCTTGCGGATCGTCTCCTGCATCTGCAGCAGCTGGAAGCTCATCTCCTCGATCCGGCCGTTCAGCTGCCGCAGTTGCTCTTCGAGCTGCTGCACGCGGACCTCGGCATCGCCGCTCTGCACCTTGACGACCGGCAGCGCCGACGGGTTTTCCGCGGATCGACCGCCGAGATGCAGCCCGAAGAACGAGGCCGAATAGGCCGTCCGCTCGCTCCCGGTCACGGCCGCGAGGCACAGCATGCCTGCCACGACAAGTTTCTTCATATGTATCGTCCTGTCCCAGTGATTCTTCGCGCCTCGATGACACGAGCAGGAGATTTTTCCAATTGCTGTCAAAAAGCAACGGAGTCTGGCCAAAGTGTGGTCAAAAAGAAAAGGCGGCCCCTGATGGGACCGCCTTCCGAAAGCGAACTAAGTCGGCAATTACATGCCGGCGCCGCCGAGAACCGTGACTGCGCGGCGGTTCTGCGACCAGCAGGAAATATCGTCGCAGACGGCAACCGGACGTTCCTTGCCGTAGGAAATCGTCTTCAGGCGCTGCGCCGGAACGCCCCGCGAAGCAAGATAATCCTTGGCGGCGGCCGCACGGCGGGCACCGAGCGCGAGGTTGTATTCGCGCGTACCGCGTTCGTCGGCATGGCCTTCGACGGTGATCTGGTAGTTCGGGTAGCGGCCGAGCCATTGGGCCTGACGGTCGAGCGTCTGCGAAGCATCGGCACGGATCGACGAGGAGTCGGTATCGAAGAAGATGCGGTCGCCGACATTGACCGTGAAGTCCTGGGCCGAGCCCGGCGTTGCGGAGCCACCCGCGCCGGAGCCGAGGCCGAGATCGCCGGCGCTGTTCGGCGGCTTCTTGGCGCAGCTCGCAAGCGCGAGACCGGCGACAAGCGCGATCATGACGGGGTTGCGGGCGAAATTCTGCATGCGGCTCATTGCCGGGGTATGAATTCGGCTCATGGCCGGTCTCCTTGCGGGTTCATCAGGGTTTCCGGACAGTAACCGCACTCGGTTAACCGCCCCTCAAAAATTGTGGTTAACGAATTACTGATTTGTCCCTTGGTCGCTCGATTCCATGACTTTGGGACGACATGAAGGCAGAAGCGCATTGCCTACTCCATAAGCGGCGACCAAGCGGGGTCGGAACCGTAGCTCGGCGTCTTCACAAGCTGCTCGTTGTAGCCGGTCAAATCGATCGAATAGAGCTGCGGACCGCCGGCACCTGCCGCCTGCCGGAAGAACATCAGCACACGTCCGTTCGGCGCCCAGGTCGGGCCCTCGTTATGGAAGCCGGTCGTCAGAATGCGCTCGCCCGAACCATCCGGTTTCATCACGCCGATCGAGAACTTGCCGCCGGCCTGTTTGGTGAAGGCAATGAGATCGCCTCGTGGCGACCAGACCGGCGTCGAATAGGAACCGTCGCCGAAGGAAATACGGGTCTGGCCCGAGCCATCTGCATTCATCACATAGATCTGCGGTTTTCCGCCGCGGTCGCTTTCGAAGCTGACGCGCGCGCCGTCAGGCGAATAGGACGGCGAAGTGTCGATCGCAGCCGTCGAGGTCAGGCGCGTCGTCGTGCGCGAGCGCAGGTCCATTGTATAGATGTTGGAATTGGCGTCCTGCTGCAGGCTCATGATCACCTTTTGGCCATCCGGCGAAAAGCGCGGCGAGAAGGTCATGCCGGGAAAATTGCCGACGACCTCACGCTGCCCGGTTTCCAGCTGCAGCAGATAGACCCGCGGCTGCTGGTTGGCAAAGGACATGTAGGTGACTTCCTGCCGGCTCGGCGAGAAGCGCGGCGTCAGCACGAGATCGCTGCCATCCGTCAGCATACGCACGTTGAAGCCGTCCTGATCCATGATCGCCAGCTGGCGTTTGCGCTGCTGCTTGGTGCCGGATTCGGAGACGAAGACGACGCGGGTATCGAAATAACCTTCTTCCCCGGTGATCTGCTTGTAGATCGCGTCGGCGATGATGTGAGCCACGCGGCGCCAGTTCTCCGGCTGCGTATAGAACTGCTGACCGGTCATCTGCTGCCCGGCGAACGGGTCCCAGAGCCGGAATTCGGCGCGAAGACGGCCATCCGCTTCCTTGGTAACCCGGCCGGTGACCAGCGCCTGTGCATTGATGACCTTCCAGTCCTCGAAGCGCGGCGAAGCGTCGGGATTAGAAATCTTCTCGATGAAGGCGGTTTTGTTGATGGGTGCGAAGAGACCGGACCGCTGCAAGTCGGCGGCGATCACCTGCGATACCTGCGCGCCCATATCGCCCTGGAAGTCGGTCACCGCGATCGGCAACGGCTGAACGTTACCTTTTCGAAGATCGAGGGTAAGCACCGCGTTCGCCGGAGTCGTAAAGGCTGCGACCCCAAACAGGCCTGCAATGACCATCAGAGCGCGGATGAGGGAACACTTGACCATATCAAATAAGCCTTTCAGCACTTCATGAATTCAGTTTGCTAGTAGGACAGTGCAAGATAACTTCCTTCCAAGCATTGTATTTATCTTTGGAAGCTCGGCTCCTAGGCATCTAGATTCCCAGGCTGCTCGCATCGAAGTTAAGAACGACCTCATTCCAAGCTTCATATTTGTCCATCGGAAGAGTCGAAGAAAACGAGGGAGCCGATTTCATCACGGCACGGTAAGCAGCGCTTTCCAGCGCACGACGCGTCGAATCGCTGCTGCTCCCACCAGACGATTCTATCTCCGGCTCACCAATGATGTTGCCGTCTCTGCCCAGCTTGAAATGCACCGTAACAACCAAGCCGGAAAGGCCTTCCATTCCGGGCGTGACAAGCCAATTGCCCTCGATCAAGCTGCGCATCGCATCTTCTTCGCTCTGGCTGAGTTTCGAGCCGCCGTTGCTCTTCTTCGCGCCCAGCGATGCTTCCTGCGTCGAGCGCTTGGCGCCCCCGGCAGAAGGATCGGTCTTGTTCAGCAAGATCGAAATCTGGTCGGCATTGAAGTCGCTCTTCATCGATGAAGCGGACTTCGCTGTTTCCTGTTTCTTGTCCGCCTTCTTCTTGTCGGTCGGCGTGTCGGCGGTTTTCGGCTGGTCCGGGGTCTTTTCCGGCGGCTTTTCGGCCGGCTTCTGCGGTTCCGGCGGCTTCATCTGCGGCTTGGCGACAGGTGTCGGCACATTGTCCGGCAGCGCCTCGGCATCGGGCTTCGGCGGCTCCTCCGGCTTGGCCTGCTCTTCCGGCGGTTTTTCCTCGGGCTTCGGCGGCGTCACTTCGACGGGCTTCGGCGGCGGAATGGAAGCGACCTCCTTCGGCTGTTCGACCTCCGTTTCCTCCTTGACGATATCCTTGACATCATTCGGCTTTGGATCGGTTTTCGGCATCGGCTTGTCGCTCGAATTCGCCGCGGCAGCCTCGCTATTGCTGGGCTTGGCGTTCGGAACGGGCGGCGTCTTCAGGTCGACATTGTTGTCGCCGGCGTTCTCGGCCGGCTGCGCGATCGGCGGACGTGTCGTCGGCACGGGTGCGGAAGTCTCCTTCTTCGGAGCCTTCTTGTCGCCTTGCTGCATCTGGGTAATGGATTCCACCGGCACCAGATCGACCGGCATCGCCTCGAAATCCTCCACCTTGAAGGATTCCGGCGCGCTGAGCGACACCATCGCCCAGGTAAGCACCAGGCAGTGCAGAACAGCAGATGTGACGACGCTGGTCTTCATCTTGAACGCTATTGGTCCTTCTTCTGCTGCGTCACGAGGCCGATATTCTTGAAGCCTGCGCCCTGAATACGGGCCATGACGTCGGCGATGACGCCGTAAGGCGCTGTCGCGTCGCCGCGCACGAAGATCCGTTCGTTGTAACCAGTGGTGGCGATCGCCTCGAGCTTGGCGGCGATCTCGGCGGCCGGAATCGCCGTTTCCTGCAGGAACACTTCGCCGTCGTTCTTGACGGAGATGGTGATCGGCTGCGTCTCGGAATTCAGCGCCTTGGCCTGCGTCTCCGGCAGGTCGATCGGCACGCCAACGGTCATCATCGGTGCCGCGACCATGAAGATGATCAAAAGCACGAGCATGACGTCGACGAGCGGCGTCACGTTGATCTCGGAGATTACGGCCCTGTTCCGACCGCCGCGACGGCGGCGTCTGCCGCCCCCGCCGTCATTGCCTCCAACAGCCATACCCATGTCAGTATACTCCGTTGGTTACTGAGCGGCAGCGCGCGGCTGTAGCTTCTCGTCGATCTGGCGCGAAAGTATGGCGGAGAATTCATCCGCGAAACCTTCCATGCGGCCCGAGAGCTTGCCGGCATCGGCAGAGAACTTGTTGTAGGCGATAACCGCCGGAATAGCGGCGACGAGACCGATCGCGGTGGCAAGCAGCGCTTCGGCGATACCGGGTGCGACAACCGCAAGGTTGGTCGACTTCGAACCTGCGATCGCCTGGAACGAGGTCATGATGCCGACGACCGTGCCGAAGAGACCGATGAACGGGCCGGCCGAACCGATCGTTGCCAGCGATCCAAGGCGGGCGCCGAGAAATTCGGTCTCACGGGCAAGCGTCACGTCCATCGCCCGGTCGATACGCATCTGCAGGCCGATCGGTGAGCGGGCGCCGCGTTCGAAGGATTTCTTCCATTCCCGCATGGCCGCAACGAAAATCGATGCCAGCCCGGTATTGTTGCGCTCCGACAGCGAGCGATAGAGTTCTTCCAGCGACTGGCCCGACCAGAACACCTGTTCGAATTTGTCGAACTGGCGCCGTGCGCGGCCATAGGCCAGGTATTTGTCGATAACGATCGCCCAGGTCCACACCGAGGCTGCGATAAGCCCGAGCATGACGAGCTTGACGACGATGCCGGCCTGCATGAAAAGCGACCAGAGGCTGACGTCCGTCGTTGCTGCTGCCAATCCTACTTGTTCCATTGATCCAAAATCCCCGAATCCAAACGCCCGGTGCTGGACCGGGCGGCACAAATTGATCTCGCAAGAAGTGTCCGGTGGCCGCCGCCCAAAGCCCTGGTCAAGCTTCCAAGCTCATCTTCCGCCTTCTTGCCGTCAAATTTGGTCAAAGGAAGGCGTGCACCGCACAAACTCCGACTTTCCCAGTAAGACACTATTATGGTTAATAGATCGTTAGTGCCGGACTGTGACAGCAAGCCTGTGTTTGGAAGATTTCATCCCATGGACTACTTGACCGGAGCAAGATCCGGCTGCCGAAAGAGCGCTCATCCTGCGGCGCGGGGAATTCCTTCACATAAAGATCAAGTTTTTACAAGCCCGAATTCCGGGCGATTCGCGGCTATAGCGGCGTGCTGCCTTCCAGGAATTTCACCGCCAGCGTTTCCGGCAGCCGCCGCGGCCGCCCTCTGGCGTTGATGACGGCGATGATCACCTTGGCGGCAATCAGCAGCGTCTCGCCGGATCGGATCTGCTGATTGAGCACCATCTTGGCGCCGCCGGCCTTTTCCGTGTGCGTCAGGATCGTCAGCACATCGTCCATGCGCGCCGGGCTCTTGAAGTCGATCTCCATGCGGTGGACGACGAAGACCAGGCCCTCCTCGTCGGCGCTGACGAGTTCGCGCTGCTCGACGCCGAGGCAACGCAGATAATCGGTGCGGCCACGCTCCAGGAAATGCAGATAGCGGGCGTGATAGACCAGGCCGGAGAAATCCGTATCCTCATAATAGACCCGCTGGACAAGGCGATGCCCGGCCTCGGTCAGCTCTCCCGAAATGGAAAAAGGGCGCTCCGTCATAATTTTCTCCAAACTGAGGTGCCCTCTTTGGCGCAACGCTTCCTGACAGGCAAGCATTGAATGATTGTCATAATTCCTAACTATTCCCGACATTGAGTGACCGATAAGGAGACGATGTGATGAAGATTGCGGTTATGGGCGGAGACGGTTTCATTGGCTGGCCAACGTCGCTGCATCTCTCCGATGCCGGACATGACATTCATATCCTCGACAATCTCTCACGCCGCTGGATCGACACGGAACTTGGCGTTCAGTCGCTGACACCGATGGATTCGATCCAGGAGCGCACCCGCATCTGGCATGTCGAAACCGGACGCCGCATCCACTTCAATCTGATCGATCTCGCCAAGGACTACGAACTGCTGAAGAACTGGCTTTCCGAACACCGTCCGGATGCCGTCATCCATTTTGCCGAGCAGCGGGCCGCACCCTATTCGATGAAGAGCGACCGCCATAAGAACTACACGGTCAACAACAATGTCAGCGCCACGCACAACCTGCTGAACGCGCTGACCGAGCTCAATCTCGATACCCATCTCATCCATCTCGGCACCATGGGCGTCTACGGCTACTCGACGGTCGGCGCTGCCATCCCAGAGGGCTACCTGCCGGTCGGCATCGAAACTCAAGGCGGCGAGACGGTGAGCCAGGAGATCCTCTATCCCTCCAACCCCGGCTCGATCTACCACATGACCAAGTGCCTGGATCAGCTTCTCTTCCAGTTCTATGCGAGGAATGATGGTCTCAGGATCACCGATCTGCACCAGGGCATCGTCTGGGGCACCCATACCGAACAGACGCGCCGCCACGCACAGCTCATCAACCGTTTCGACTACGACGGCGATTACGGCACGGTGCTGAACCGCTTCCTGATCCAGGCGGCGATCGGCTATCCGCTGACGGTACACGGCACCGGCGGCCAGACCCGCGCCTTCATCCACATCCAGGATTCGGTGCGCTGCATCGAGCTGGCGCTTGCGAACCCGCCGGCTCGCGGCGCGCGCGTTGAGATCTTCAACCAGATGACCGAAACCCACCGGGTGCGCGACCTCGCAGAGATGATCGCGGGGATCAGCGGCGCCGAGATCGCCTGGCTGCCCAACCCGCGCAAGGAAGCTGCCGAGAACGAGCTGATCGTCCGGAACGAAAAATTCCGCGATCTCGGCCTCGAACCGATCACGCTGGAAGCGGGCCTGCTCGGCGAGATCGTCGATGTCGCGAAGAAATTCGCCTATCGCGTCGACCGCTCGCGCGTGCCGGCCGTCTCCGCCTGGACCAAGGACATCGCCGCGACGATCAATCACGATCCCGAAGGCAAGCGGCTGAAGTCGGTATCATGAGCGGCGACATGACGAGCGCCAGCGAAAAACCAGCCCATTTCGCCTATATCACCCTCGTCACCAACGCCGACTACGCCATGGGCGCCACCGCCTTGGCGAATTCGCTGCGCCGCACCGACACCACCGCCGACATCGTCGTTCTCCACACCGGCGGCGTCGATGCCACCGCCCTCGTCCCGCTCAAAACCCTCGACTGCCGCCTGATCGAGGTCGAGCATTTGCCGCTGTCAGCTGCCTTCAACGAACGCCATGCCCGTGGCCAGCTCCATTCGGCGGCCCCCTTCACCAAGGGCCGCAAACCGGATTTTCATTCGCCGCTCGACAATTTCTGCAAGCTCAGGCTGTGGCAGCTTGTCGAATATGAGCGCTGCGTCTTCATCGATGCAGACGCCCTCGTACTGAAGAACGTCGACAGGCTCTTCCACTATCCGGAATTCTCCGCCGCCCCGAATGTCTATGAAAACCTCGCCGACTTTCGCCGCATGAATTCCGGCGTCTTCGTCGCCACGCCGTCGCATGACACATTCCGGCACATGCTCGAAAGGCTCGACACGGCAGACGTTTTCTGGCGGCGCACCGATCAGACGTTTCTCGAGACTTTCTTCCCGGATTGGCACGGCCTGCCTGTTTATTTCAACATGCTGCAATATGTATGGTTCACCATGCCCGAGCTTTGGGACTGGAAGAACATTTCGATCCTGCATTACCAATATGAAAAACCGTGGGAAAAGGATCATCCCAAGGCAGCGCGACTACAACCCTTGATCGATTTGTGGCACCGTTTCCACGATGACGGCGATGTGCCCGAGATCACGGCGCTGGATAATCCGGAAGGGGCAGCATGAAGGTACTGGTATCTGGCGGAACGGGTCTCGTCGGCCGGTATGTCGTCGAGGAGCTGCTGGCTGGCGGATATCAGGTGATCGTCGGAGGGCGCTGTGCGCCGCTGCCCCGCCTCTTCTCGCGCCCGGTCGATTTCGCAGCGCTTTCGCTCGATCCCGACAAGGATCAGATCGGTGTTTTCGACGATGCCTATTTCTTCGTCCACGCCGCCTTGAGCCATGTTCCGGGCAAATATCGCGGCGGCGAGGGGAACGATCCGAAGAATTTCCACAGGCTGAACCTCGACGGCACCGTCCGGCTTTTCGAAGCCGCCAAACGCGCCGGCACACGCCGCTGCGTCTTCCTGTCCAGCCGCGCCGCCTATGGCGAACATCCCGAGGGAACCGAGCTGGCGGAAACCATGCTGGCCAAGCCCGAAACGCTCTACGGCCAGGTCAAGCTCGATGCCGAACGCGCGCTTGCCCACCTCTCCACGCCGGGTTTTGCCGGCGTGAGCCTGAGGGCGACCGGGATCTACGGCGATCTCTCGCCGAACAAATGGGACGGGCTTACCGCCGATTATCTCGCCGGCCGGGCGGTTGTTTCGCGTGTAGGAACGGAAGTTCACGGCCGCGACCTCGGGCGTGCGGTACGGCTGATGCTGGAGACGGAAAGCACCCGCATCTCCGGCGAGGTCTTCAACGTCTCGGACATATCAGTCGACACGCGCGATATTCTTTCGCCTATCCGGCGCGAGACCGGCTGTCGGCACGTGCTGCCGCCCCCCGCCGACAGGGTGGCGCTCAATCGCATGAGCACGGCGAAAATCCGCGCGCTCGGCTGGTTGCCGGGCGGAGCAACGCTGTTTGAAGAAACGATGCAACGGCTCGCCGCGGCCCTACGGGCGGCCCCAGAACACAGGTCCACGCAAGTCTGACGTTGCAGGATGCGCCGAATTGCAATCGGGCTGTCGGGGATTGTTCATGCAGGTCGCAACTACGTCTGCCTCCATCATCTTGCGCGGCACGCCTTCTGCTGCAGCAATGTCTGCCGCCGGAAACGAGACCGATCAGGGTGTGCTGAAGCTGCAGCGCAGCACCCAGACGCTGCAGCAGATGCGGCAGACCTTGGCGAATTCCGGGGACGAAGCCAAGACAAAGGCACAACGCAAGCTCGACGAGGCAAAGCAACAGCTGGAGATGCTGCGCAGCTCCAATATGCCGCCCGAGGTGGTCGCCCGTCTGGCCGCCGAACTGGCGCGCAAGGTCGGCACCGCCGCTTCAGAATTCGCATCGGCCGCCGCGACCGGCAGCCCTGCAGCAGTCGCTCCGGTGGACGCAACCACGGATGCAACAGCCGCCGCGACGAGCGGGACTGAGGCTGCACTGACGGATGTCTCAGAAAAAACCGCGACCGGATCGCAGGAACCGGTCGACGCCGCCCAGGCCCGCGAGGCCTATGAGAGCACCGCCGAGGACGCGCCAAAATCCTCGGGCATCTCGTCCGATGACCGAGAAACGATGGAAGCGTTCAAGGCGGTCGTGCGCGAACTCAGGCAATTGCTCGAAAAGGCGATGCACGACCTGCGGCAGCAGGACTGGCAGGGCGGGGCCAACGCCGTGCCTGATATGGCAGGCTTATCCACCGGCACCGCGACAATACCGACAAGCATCGTCATCTGACCTCCGGCCGCATCCCGCCGACAGGGCGTGAAACGGGCGCAGCACTGTCGCATCCGGCATTTGCATCGGACATCCAGGCGTCTATGCTCGGTCAATCTCTCATACCGGTAGATCGAATGACCGCTCAACAACTGAAAGCACAGCTGCGCAACGAACGGCTGTCCGCACGCGACGCCATCCCGGGCGAGAAACGCGCCTCCAAGAGTCTCGCAATGGCTGAACATGCAGGCGAAGCGGTTGGTTTTGCGCTGGGCACAATTGTCTCCGGCTTCCTGCCGATCCGTTCGGAAGCTGATCTCAGGCCGCTGATGGCGCGCTTTGCCGTGCGCGGTGCGCGGCTCTGCGTGCCGGCGATCCTCGATCGACAGACCATCGTCTTTCGCGAGTTGGCGGAGGGTGCGCCGCTTGTCGATACCGGTTTCGGCACGGTCGGCCCTGGCGCGGATGCCGCCATTCTTAATCCGGAAATCATGCTCGTGCCGCTTTCGGCCTTCGATGCCCGCGGCCACCGCATCGGTTACGGCGCCGGCCACTACGACCGCGCCATCAGCCGGCTGAGACAAAAAGGCCTGCATCCGAAGCTGATCGGCATTGCATTCGACTGCCAGGAAGTGGCACATGTGCCCGCTGAGCCGCACGACATAAGCCTGGATGCCATCCTGACAGAAAGCGGCCTTCGCTTTTTTGCCTCTTGGATTGGATAGGGAATGCGGCTGCTTTTTTTGGGTGACATGGTCGGCAAGACGGGACGCACGGCAGTCTGGGAGCGCCTTCCCGGCCTGATCTCCGACCTCAAGCTCGATTTCGTCGTCGTCAACGGCGAGAATGCCGCCGGCGGCTTCGGCATCACCGAGGACATCTTTCTGGAGACGATCAATGCCGGCGCCGATGTGGTGACGACGGGCAATCACGTTTGGGACCAGAAGGAAGCCGTGGCCTTTGCCGGGAGGCACGATCAATTTCTGCGGCCGGCCAACTATCCGCAAGGCACGCCCGGCCGCGGCTCCGGCCTGTTCTATGCCAGGAATGGCGCGCGCGTGCTCGTCGCCAACGTCATGGGCCGGGTCTTCATGCATCCGGAACTCGACGACCCGTTCAAATCGGCGGAAGTGATCCTCGCTGCCTGCCCGCTCAAGGAGCAGGCCGATGCGATCATCTTCGATTTTCATGCAGAGGCGACCAGCGAGAAGCAATGCTTCGGCCATTTCGTCGACGGCCGCGCCAGTTTCGTCGTCGGCACCCACACGCATGTGCCGACCGCCGACACACAGATCCTGAACGGCGGAACCGCCTATATGTCGGATGCCGGCATGTGCGGCGACTACGACTCTTCTCTCGGCATGGATAAGGAAGAGCCGCTCAACCGCTTCATCTCCAAGATGCCGAAGGGCCGCATGGAAGCCGCGAACGGCCCGGCGACGATCTGCGGCGTCGGCGTGGAGATTTCCGATAGAACCGGCCTGGCCGAAAAGATCGCGCCGCTTCGGCTCGGGCCGCGGCTGGCCGAGACGGTGCCGGAGTTCTGGCGCTAGAGCAATTCCAGCAAAAGTGAGCAACAGTTTTGCGTCCGGAACTGCGTTAAAACAAATAGATAGAGCATTTCCGTGGTTTGGAGAAAAACGGAAATGCTCTAAGCCCGCCGCCCCCGCGCCGATGCGCAGACCCACACGCAATCGTGAGCATCCTAGTCTGGACCGCTGCGACCTCATGCCGCATCCTTCCGCCGCCAATTCAAAGTGATAGAGCGCCGGAGGGGGTGGCATGAAGCCGCAATATCTTGTCCTTGCTATCGCATGCCTTGCGGCCTTCGCCGCGCCAGGTCTTGCCGGGGCACAGGGTGAGCGACCGCCCGTCAGCCACTGCCAGGCGATCGCGCAGAACGTCCCGCAGGCAACCTTGGCAAGCTGTTCCGGCGCCACGCCGCTAACGCCTGCCGTCTCCGAGGGCGAAGACGTCAAATTCACCTTCCTCGGCCATTCCACCTTCGAGATAGACACGCCCGGCGGCATCGTCATCGCGACAGATTATAACGGCTGGTACAAGCCGGGAACGATGCCCGATGTCGTGACCATGAACAAGGCGCACACGAGCCACTTTACCTTGACGCCCGATCCTGAGATCAAGCATGTGCTGCATGGCTGGAGCGACGTTCCGGGCGAGAAGGCCAACATCAATCTCGTCATTGGCGATGCCTATATCCGCAATGTCCCGACGGATATCCGTTTCAGCTATGGCCTTGGCGGCTCGCAGGAAAACGGCAACTCCATCTTCATTTTCGAAATCGCCGGCCTTTGCATCGGCCATCTCGGCCACCTGCACTATGAACTGACGGATGCCCATTACACCGAGATCGGCCGCCTCGACATCGTGATGGTCCCGGTCGATGGTGGCCTGACCATGGGCGCCGACAGCATGAGCCGCGTCATCAAGCGGCTACGCTCGTCGTTGATTCTGCCGATGCACCGGCGCGGCCCGCCGGTCGAAGCCTTCGTGTCAATGTTCGGCAAGGATTTCGACGTCGTCAATGCGCCCGATGACAGTATCACCATCTCCATGCGCACCCTGCCGAAAAGGCCGCTGATCTATGTACTGAAGGGTGTGCAGTAAAAAGGCCCGGCGATTTTCCCCGGGCCTAAAGCGACACTCTTCAAATCATCAAGCGAACTGCAGGTGGCGCTTGATGCCGACATCCGGCATCTTGTCGTCGTCAAGATTGGCCTTGGCGATCTCCCAGCCGAATTTCAGCTTGTTGCCTGTGGAAACCCAGATCTCGGCATCGTCGACATGGAGGGAAAGCATGGTGAGCTTGGGGTCTTTCTTGCCGCCATCATACCAGGCCGCGACAATCGAAGTCCAATATTCCTCGATCTTGGAAGGGTCAGGGCGCACGTCGATCACACCGGCAAGGCAAGCGTGATAGTCGTGATCCTTGCCGATAACACAGAAATGCGCGCGGCTTCCCGGTTTTATGGCGCGCACGATGTCGGCATCGGTCTTGGTATAGAACCAGATCGTGTTGGTGGTGGGATCGGCATGCGGCGCCATCGGCTGCATGTGCATGTCCAGCCCGGAAATCCCGAGCATGCCGGCATGAACATCGTTGACCTGATCCCAGAGCTGACGTGCTGGCTGTTCCTGCGCATCGCTGAGACTTGCCATGACCGTTCCTTTCCGTTGGATGGAGTTCCTGAAACGTCATCCCCCCGCCTTTGTTCCAAACTGCTTTTTCCTTGAACGGGTACCGTTTCGCTCTTATAAGGCGGCCCATTCCGAACAATATGACGTGGACAGGGGTGCCATGGCTGGCCATTCACAGTTTAAAAACATCATGCACCGCAAGGGCCGTCAGGATTCCGTGCGGTCAAAAATGTTCTCCAAGCTTGCGCGCGAAATCACCGTTGCCGCCAAGGCCGGCCTGCCCGACCCGACGATGAACGCCCGCCTTCGCCTGGCGATCCAGAACGCTAAGGCCCAGTCCATGCCGAAGGACAATATCGACCGCGCCATCAAGAAGGCAGCTGGCGCCGACGGCGAAAACTACGATGAAGTCCGTTATGAGGGTTATGGCCCCGGCGGCACGGCGATCATCGTCGAAGCTCTGACCGACAACCGCAACCGCACCGCCTCCAACGTCCGTTCGATCTTCACCAAGGCTGGCGGAGCGCTTGGCGAAACCGGTTCCGTTTCCTTCTCCTTCGACCATGTCGGCGAAATCACCTACAAGCTGTCCGTCGGCGATGCCGACAAGGTGATGGAAGCCGCGATCGAAGCCGGCGCCGACGATGTCGAGACCGACGAAGACGGCCACTACATCACCTGCGGATTCGAAGCTCTCGGAGAGGTGGCAAAAGCGCTGGAAGCGAGCCTGGGCGACGCCGAGACTGTCAAAGCCGTCTGGCGCGCCCAGAACAACGTGCCGGTGGACGAAGAAAAGGCCCAGTCGCTGATGAAGCTCATCGACAGCCTAGAAGACGATGACGACGTGCAGAACGTCTACTCAAACTTCGAGGTCTCGGAAGAAGTGCTGGCGAAACTCTCGGCCTGAATTTCCTCAGAACGATCATCAATGGAAAACCCGGCCGCGATGCCGGGTTTCTGCTGCCGATGGACGGTCAGCGCTCGCGATGTTCCGCCCTCGAGGCGCAGCTTGGCAAGCCTACGCGGCCGCCCGCATGAAATTTCCCAAGCCCGCAAACAGTTCCACCGACGTCAACCGCGCTTCGATGTCGTGGATCGGCATCGAGATGATCACCTCGTCGGCCTGCGTTTCCTTGAGAAACTCCGTCAGTTTCGCCTCCGCCGTCGTCGGCGATCCGACCACGGCGTAACGCAGCGTGTGTTCGACGTTCATCTTCTCCATCGGCGACCAGAAATTTTCCATATCGGCCAACGGGCGCGGGAACGGGCCGCGGACATTGCGGCGCAGGTTGGCGAACTGCTGCTCGGCGGAGGTGAAATGGTACCGCGCCTCTTCGTCGGTCGCAGCCACCGCGCCCATCACGCCGACCATCACATAAGGTTTGTCGAGCGTCGACGAGGGCTGGAAGCGGTCCCGGTAGATCGCGATCGCATCAAGCAGCATGTCGGGCGCAAAATGCGAAGCGAAGGCATAGGGAAGTCCTAGCATGGAAGCAAGCTGGGCACTGTAGAGGCTGGAGCCCAGCAGCCAGATCGGGATATGCGATGAATTGCCGGGAACCGCAAGGATCGTCTGGTTTTCGACTGGCGTATCGAGGAGTTGCTGCAGTTCCACCACGTCGTTCGGGAAACTGTTCGCACCGGCCTCGAGATTGCGCCGCAGCGCCTGTGCCGTGCGCATGTCCGTTCCCGGCGCGCGCCCGAGGCCGAGATCGATGCGGCCGGGGAAGAGCGCCTCGAGCGTGCCGAACTGCTCGGCAATGACGAGCGGCGAATGATTGGGCAGCATGATGCCGCCGGAGCCGATACGGATGCGCGTTGTTGCGGCGCCGACATGGCCGATGACGACGGCAGTGGCGGCGCTGGCGATCCCCGGCATGCCGTGATGCTCGGCGAGCCAAAAGCGCTTGTAGCCGAATTGCTCGGCCTTCCCGGCCATCCGCGCCGAGCTCTCGAGAGACTGGCGGATGCTGCTGCCTTCGGCAACGGGGGAAAGGTCGAGTATGGAGAAGGGAACCATGGGAAACCTACCGGGCAGTTGAACGATGCCGTCTATGTAGGTTGCCGCCCCAGCCATTCCAAACCATGCACCCAAACAAAAGGGCCGCGCGAGCGCGACCCAGTGTCAGCTCTCAGAAGCCACGGTTTACCGGTGACGGCGCAGCACATGCACTTCGGCGCTTGGGTGGTGGTTTCCGTGCGGCAGCGTGAAATTACCGAGCTGGCGATCCATTTCCAGGGCTTCCGTTGCCAGCCTGTGGATCGCCGCCGTCGTCTCCTCGACCATCGACGCGTTCTGCTGCGTCATCGCGTCGAGTTCGGCGACGGCACTGTTGATCTCGCGTAACGTATTGGCTTCCTCGCGGGTCGCACCCATGATCTCATTGATTTGTCCGTTGATCGCCTCGACATGGGCGCCGATGCCGGTCAACGCAACGCCAGCCTTTTCCACAAGCGCCACGCCGCTTTCGACTTCATATGTCGATTTCTGCAGCAGGCTGGAGATTTCCTTTGCCGCACTCGATGAGCGCTGTGCCAGCTCGCGCACTTCCATGGCGACGACGGCGAAGCCCTTGCCCGATTCACCGGCACGCGCCGCCTCGACGCCAGCATTGAGCGCCAAGAGGTTGGTCTGGAAAGCGATGTCGTCGATGACCGAGATGATCGTGTTGATCTGACGCGAAGACGTCTGGATTGCCTCCATCGCTGCAATCGTCTCGCGCATGATCTGGCCGGAGCCAGTCGTCTCCTTCTTGGCGTCGCGGGCGATGCGCTCGGCCTGTTCGGCTCGCTCGATCTGCCGGCGGACGGACTGGGTGATGGCGCTGATCGCATTCGCCGTCTCGGTGATCGAGCCGGCCTGACGCTCGGTGCGCCCTGCAAGCTCGTCGGCGCCGGTGCGCATCTCCTCTGAGCCGGCACGCACCGCCATCGAGTTGCCGCCGATAGCCGTCATTGTTTCACTCAGCGTCGCCAGCGCCTCGTTGAAATTGACGCGCAGGCTTTCAAGCTCATTCGGGAAACGGGTATCGATCTGGTAGGCGAGATCGCCAGTCGCCAGATGATGCAGACCCTCATCGATCGCTTCGACGACGTGCTGCAGGCTCTTCGCCTCGGCTTCGCGCTCAGCCAGGTTCTGCTGGCGGTCGTGATCGGCCTTCAGGCGCGTTTCTTCGCTGGCGGCTTCGAGTTCGCGGCTTTCGATCAGCGACTGGCGGAAGCGGGCGAGCGCATTCGCCATCGTGCCGATCTCGTCCTTGCGGTTCTGGCTGCCGATCTCGCTGTCGAGCTTGCCGTCGGCAACATCACGGGTGACGCCGGCAAGCCGCGCAAGCGGCGAAAACAGGAAATTGGTGACGAGGCCGGTCGCGACCGCCATGACGACGAGCACGCCGATGCCGATCATCGTCAGCAGCGTGGCGATCTCGATCGAGCCGGCATTAAGCTCGCTCAAAAGCACGCTCTCGACAACGAGGAAGCGGTCGCCACGATAGTCGATACCGCCGACATAGGCGCGGGCCGCGCCGTCCGCCCGGCTGAAGTCGGCCACCGTCATCGCCGAACTGGCAAGCGCGTTCTTGATGAAGGTGAAAGGAGCCGCATCGAGCGTCGCAAGCTTGCCGCTCGCGTCGAGACCGACGGCGGAGCCATCGCTGGAGACGATCGCTGCCTGCGCCGTGCTGCCCTGGACGATGCCCTTGCCAAGGATACCGGTGACGATGTCGTCGCGCACCTTGAAGAGGATGATGCCCTTGGCCGCACCGAGTTTGATGATCGGTACGGCATAGAAGATCGCCGATTTGCCGCTGGCGGTATCGACGCGAAGACCGGAAAAACCCGTCGGCGCGGCGTCATCGGTCGCCTTGGCGGTATTCTCGATCGCCTTGGCGAAGGCGATACCGGCGCCGGTGGTCTTCCACGCGTCCGACTTGAGGTTCTCGGCGAAATCGTCTTGCTTCTTGTAGGAATAGAGGACCGTGCCGTCGAGGTCGGCAATCAGCAGATCGCTGAAGGCGGTACCCTCGAGATCGCGGGCAACTTCGCCCTGCGTCTTCTCGTGGTTCGAATAATAAAAGCCGCTCGGTCCTTCCGGCTTCATCAGCTTCTCCCGCTGGTCGGCCGGGTTGGGATTGCCCGCAATGAAAACCTTCTTCAATTCGGCGCGGGCATCGCCCGAGGTCTTCTCGATCGTCTTCCAGCCGCTCTTCAGGCTGGTGATCGACATCTGCAACGATTCGATGCGCGCGATGGAATTTGCCTGGTTTTCAAGCTGCGTCAGCTGGTCCTGCAGCATATCGCCGCGAAAGATCAGTACGCTCTCCTTAGCCTTCAGCGCTTGCTCGTCGGAGATCCGGCTGCTGGCGAAATAGGCAAGCACGTCGATCACGGCGATCGATAGCACGGTCAGCAGAATGAATGTGGCAATGACCTTGAAGGACAGGGACTGAAATCTCTGAGCCATGTACGACGAACCCCTTCTGACACGCCTGCCGGCGTGGGCACGCAGCGCATGCCTGATCGACCGATCTTTAAACAGAACATCGGGGGGCTTATCTCCTTGCGACACGAGACCCCCCTTCGTATTTGACACTAGAATTCAAGCATCTGTTTTAATTCGCGGTAAATGGAGCGGCTTAAATCCGAGAATGTTTTTGTTTTGTTCACATATCGATGGCAGTTATTTCGCAGTCGCTATAGGTTGAACCATGCAAAATACGATTCGCATCGTCGGCATCGATCCCGGGCTTCGCCGCACCGGCTGGGGAATCATCGACACGCTGGGCAATTCCCTGCGGTTTGTGGCCTCCGGAACCGTGACCTCCGATGGAGACATGGACCTCGCCTCTCGCCTCTGCCAGTTGCACGATGGCCTGGCGGAGGTCGTCCATAGCTACACGCCGGATGAAGCTGCCGTCGAACAGACCTTCGTCAACAAGGATGCTGTGGCGACCCTGAAACTTGGCCAGGCCCGCGGCATCGCCATGCTGGTGCCGGCCCGCGCCGGACTGCAGGTCTCCGAATATGCTCCGAATGCCGTGAAGAAGGCGGTCATCGGCGTCGGCCATGGCGAAAAGCGCCAGATCCATATGATGTTGAAAATCCTGATGCCGAAAGTTGAATTCAAGGGCGATGACGCGGCCGACGCCCTGGCGATCGCCATCTGCCATGCCCACAATCGCGGCAGCAACCGGATGCGGCAGGCACTGGCCGGCTAGTTTGTTCTTGACTTGTTCCGATGGTAAGGATAATTCTTACTTTGAAGGAGCAACAAGATGCGCGTCACGTCCAAAGGCCAGGTCACCATCCCTCGCGATCTCAGGGAGCTTGCCGGCATCGAGGCCAACAGCGAGGTCATCTTCTCGATCGAGAACGGCAAGCTGGTTGTCTCGCCGAAAAATGGCAGGCAGGAGATCGAGGATAGAGGTCGGCTCGACCGGTTCCTGCAGACGATCCGTCGTCTCGAAGGAACCGGTGATCAGGAGATCGATGCCGAAGACCTCATGTCGATGACCCGTGATCGCTGATGGCGACGCTTGTCGATACAAACATCCTCGTCGACCTGGCCGTGGTCAGTTCGGACTGGCATGGCTGGTCGCGTCGGAAATTGCTCGACGTCTTCAGAGATGGGCCGGTGCTCATAAATCCGATTATCTATTCCGAATTTTCCGTTCGCTACGACGATATGGATGAAGTTGAGCAACTGCTTCCGCAGGATGAATTCCGCCGCGAGAACCTGCCTTGGCCGGCTGTATTTGCCGCTGCTCAAGCTTTCCGGCTTTACCGTCGTGCCGGCGGAGGACGCGAACGGATATTGCCCGACTTCCTCATCGGCGCCCATGCGACGATCAGGGGTTACAAAATTTTGACCCGCGATCCCGGCGGATACCGGTCTTACTTTCCCTCCGTGGAACTTATCACACCCGAAACGCACCCTTGAAAGACCGCGACCCATGATCGGCAAGCTGAAAGGCACCATAGACGAGATCGGCGAAGACTATGTACTCGTCGATGTGCACGGCGTCTGCTACGTCGCCCATTGTTCCGCCCGCACCCTCTCCAAGCTTGGCTCGGCCGGCGAGGCCTGCATGCTGTTCATCGAGACCTATGTGCGCGAGGATCAATTGAAGCTCTTCGGCTTCATGACGGCGCTGGAGCGGGAATGGTTCAATTTGCTCCAGAGCGTCCAGGGCGTCGGCGCCAAGGTGGCGCTTGCCGTACTCTCGACCCTGACGCCGGGCGAACTCGCCAATGCAATAGCTCTGCAGGACCGCACCGCCGTCTCCCGCGCGCCGGGGGTCGGCCCGAAAGTGGCGATGCGCCTCGTCACCGAACTCAAGAACCGGGCGCCGGCCTTTGCCGGGGAAGGGATCAATATTGCCCTCAAGCAGGAACTCGGCGAAGGTGTCGCGGCCGCACCGGTTACCGATGCGGTTTCCGCACTGACGAACCTCGGCTATTCCCGCGACCAGGCGGCAAATGCCATTGCCGCGGCGATGAAGGCGGCGGGCGACGGCGCCGACAGCGCAAAGTTGATTAGGTTGGGATTGAAAGAATTGGCGCGATAAAGTAGGATAAGCTGTCACTTTTCTGCCAGTTTGCAAGCATTCCAACTGCCGCACAAAAATAGGATTTCCGAACGATGTGGGGAGAATTTACGCTTTCGCCCAAAGGTCAGATCACGCTCCCCAAAGACTTGCGGGATGCTCTCGGCCTTCGACCTGGCGATCAACTGGTTTTCTCCGTCATCGACGGAGAAGTCGTGATGACACCGAAATCGATCAACTTCAACGACCTTGCAGGCCTTCTCGGAGCGCCTCCGAATGGTCGTGCCTCGCTGGAGGAGATCGACGTGGCCGTCACCGATGCTGCGGGCAGCGACGTGGTCGATGAAGCCAGACGATCGAAATCGGATATCGCAGCATGATCGCCTATGGCGTAGATACCAACGTCCTGCTGAGACTCATCGTCGACGATGATCCGGAGCAAAGGGCGGCTGCACTGAAATTCGGCGAGGGTATCGGCAGGGATTATCGTGGATTTCTCTCCCTGCTGAACCTTTTGGAACTGGATTGGGCATTGCGCGCGCGGTTCGGCTTCAAGAAAAAGGACGTCGTCGATGCAATCGGCAAATTGACACGCGTCAGAGGTTTGGACATCGAAAACCAAACCCTCGTTATCATGGCGCTAAGAGCCGTGGAAACGCGCAATGCCGATTTTGCCGATGCCTTGATTGGTTATCGCGCCGCGGCTGAGGGATGCCAGGCGACTAAGACATTTGACCGGCACGCATTCGAGACCGTGCCAGGCATGGAGCTTCTTTCATGAGCGAACCCGCCCGCCTGATATCGCCGGAAAAGCGAGGCGAAGATCTCGATATCACCCTGCGCCCGCGATCGCTGGACGAATTCACCGGCCAGGCCGAAGCGCGCGCCAATCTGAAAGTTTTCATCGAGGCGGCGAAGAACCGCGGCGAGGCGCTGGACCATGTGCTCTTCGTCGGCCCGCCCGGCCTCGGCAAGACGACGCTCGCGCAGATCATGGCGAAGGAGCTCGGCGTCAATTTCCGCTCGACATCCGGTCCAGTGATCGCCAAGGCCGGCGATCTCGCGGCCCTGCTTACCAATCTCGAGGAGCGCGACGTGCTCTTCATCGACGAGATCCATCGCCTCAATCCCGCCGTCGAGGAAATCCTCTATCCGGCCATGGAAGACTTCCAGCTCGACCTTATCATCGGCGAAGGCCCTGCCGCTCGTTCGGTGAAAATCGATCTCTCGAAATTCACCCTGGTGGCGGCCACCACCCGCCTCGGCCTGTTGACGACGCCGTTGCGCGACCGCTTTGGCATTCCGGTGCGCCTGAGCTTCTACACCGTCGAGGAGCTGGAACTGATCGTGCGCCGCGGCGCGCGGCTGATGAACCTGCCGATTACCGAGGAAGGCGCCCGCGAAATTGCAAGACGCGCCCGCGGCACGCCGCGCATCGCCGGCCGGCTGCTGCGGCGTGTGCGCGACTTCGCCGAGGTGGCAAGGGCCGAATCCGTCACCCGCGAGATTGCCGACGAGGCGTTGACCCGCCTGCTGGTCGACAATGTCGGCTTCGACCAGCTCGACAAACGCTATCTCAACATGATCGCCGTCAATTTCGGCGGCGGCCCGGTCGGCATCGAGACCATCGCCGCCGGGCTTTCCGAGCCGCGCGACGCGATCGAAGACATCATCGAGCCCTACATGATCCAGCAGGGTTTCATTCAGCGCACGCCGCGCGGCCGTGTTCTGACCGCAATCGCGTGGAAACATCTGGGAATGCAACCGCCCAAGGATATGGAGGCTGCGCAGTTCCGGCTGTTCCAGGAGGACAACTGAGTGATCACCCGCCGCGGATTCTTCAAGGTTCTTGGCGGCGGTGTCGCAGGCGTCATGTCCCTCGGCGGTTACGCCTTTGCCTATGAACCGTTGGCAAGGCTCGCCATCACCCGCTACCGGCTGACCCCGCCCGGATGGACGCCAGGGCTCAAGCTCCGCATCGTCGCGCTCGCCGATCTTCATGCCTGCGAACCGTGGATGTCGGCAAGCCGCATCACCGCGATCTGCCACAGAGCCAATGAACTCGAAGGCGATGTCACCGTTCTCCTCGGCGATTATGCTGCCGGCATGAACATGGTGACGCAATATGTGCATTCGAGCCAATGGTCGAAGGCGCTCGCCACCTTGCGGGCCCCTCTCGGCGTCCATGCGATCATGGGCAACCACGATTGGTGGGAAGACAGGTCGGCCCAGAAAAACGGCGGCATGGAAACGTTCGGGCACCGGGCGCTTGCCGACGTCGGAATCCCGGTCTACGGCAACCGCGCCGTTCGGGTCGAAAAGGATGGCCGCGGCTTCTGGCTGGCAGGCCTCGAAGATCAGCTGGCGCTGCTGCCCGGCAAAAAGTGGGGCCGCACCCATATGCTCGGCCTCGACGATCTCGATGGAACGATGGCTCAGGTGACCGACGATGCACCCGTCATCCTGCTCGCCCATGAGCCCGATATCTTTCCGCGGGTGCCCGAGCGCGTCTCGCTGACGCTATCGGGCCACACACATGGCGGACAGATCCGTTTCCTCGGCCGTTCGCCGATCGTCCCCTCGCGTTACGGCAATCGTTACGCATATGGCCATATGGTCGAGGAGGGTCGTAATATCATCGTGTCCGGCGGCCTCGGCTGCTCCATCGCACCGGTGCGCTTCGGCGTCCCGCCGGAAATTGTCGTGATCGATCTCGGATAGAATAGCATGACCAAGCGCACTCTCATCCGCCTGAATGCGGGCGCCGAGCGATTCAATTATCGCATCGCCGGTCTCGGCTTCCGCGATGGCCACGTGCTCGTCCATCGCGCCGTGCATGAACCCTTCTGGACCTTTCCGGGCGGCAGGGCGGAAATCGGCGAGACCTCGGAAGAAACGCTGAAACGCGAGATGGTGGAGGAGCTGGGCGTCGAAGTCTCAATTTCCCGCCTGCTCTGGATCGTCGAGAACTTCTTCCGCTACGAACACCGCAACTGGCATGAACTCGGCTTCTATTACCTGATGGACATCCCGCCGGAATTCCCGTTTCAGCCACACCAAATCATTCATCGCGTCGAAGACGGCGACAATCATCTCGAATTCAAATGGGTGGCGGCAACGCGCACGGCCCTGACCGCGCTCGACATTCCGCCCTATTTCATCGCCAATGAAATCGAGAACCTGCCCCTAGCACCCCGTCATCTCGTCTGGCGCGACGGCAACCTCGATGACTGAGACTGAGGCAACCGTTCCAGAGCGTGATGCAGAAAAGTGTGAGCGGTTTTCTTATCACATCACGCTCTAACTCTTTAATGCAGAACAGGATCATTTTAGGCCGACCGGGCCTATAACCATCCTGTTCTAGAAGCACTTGAAGAGGAAAGCTGCCGATGCCGACCTTCGATCCCGTCAGGGCATTCCGCAAACTTGGCTATAACAACGCCCTTGCCAACCACCGTCTGCTTCAGACCTGCGCGGCACTGAAGCCCGGCGAATTCGAAGCGCCGCGCACAAGCTTCTTCCCCTCGATCAAGGAAACCTTGAACCACAATATCACGGTCGACTGGTTCTATGTCGACGGACTGGAAGGCGGCACGCTCGGCTACCAGGCCTTCGAGGTCGATGAACCTTTCGATGACGTTTCATCGTTGACCGAAGCGCAGGCCAAGGTTGATCAGCGCCTCACCGCACTTTGCGAGGCTCTGACGCCGGAGAGGCTCACCTCGACCATCAGCCTCCATCGCGGTGCCCGCATCCAGGAAGAGCGGATGGAAGACGTGCTCGCTCACCTCTTCCAGCACCAGACGCATCATCGCGGCCAGGTGCATGCGATGCTCTCCGGCACCAGCGTTGCTCCGCCACAGCTCGACGAATTCATCGTCGCCGACGATGCGCGGTTTCGCGGCGAGGAACTCGCCGAACTTGGCTGGAGCGAAGCGAAGCTGATGCGTTAATCCTGCAGGCGTCTTTTCAGACCGTCGATGATCGTCTTGGTAAGAAGGTCGTAATTCTCGTCGAAATGGTGGTCGCCGGGCAGTTCGATGACCTCGGCGCCGCTATCCTTCAATGCAGGACAGGCGACATCGTCATCGTCGTCCTTGCCGTAGATGCATTGCACGAGCTTTGGATCGACGTTCTTCAGATCGCTGACGGGATCGCCTCCGGCACCATCCGTTTTCTGGCCAAGCCAGCCGAGAACGGAGATGACGTAGTCGACCTGGTGCGAGAGCGACAGCAGCGATAATTGCGCCACCGCCGATTTTTCAGCTGGCTTGAGAAGCTGGTAGGTCGCCGGCACGACATCGGCGCCGAAGGAATATCCGACGAGCAGCACATGCTTCACCTTCCACTGCTTGCGGTAGAAATCGATGATCTTCGAAAGATCGGCGGCGGTCTCATCCGGCTTGCGTTCCGACCAGAAATAGTGAAGCGAATCGACGCCGACGACCGGAATGCCTTCCTTCTGCAGCGTGCCGCCGACCTCCTTGTCGATGTCGCGCCAGCCGCCGTCGCCCGAATAGATCACCGCCATCGTATCAAGGGCGGGGGTCGCCTCAAGGACCGCAAGCGGCAGGCCGAGCGGATTACCGAAGGCGCCGGAAGCGGTGACGAGATCGTCGAGCGTATCGGCAAACACCGTCTGCGCATCGTCGGTGGAATCGCGGATCTCGATCGCGGCATGGACCCTCTTCAGCGCTTCGGCATGCGCCTTGCCATCCTTGGCGGCATTGGGCGTGAAGACGGTGACGATCGGATCCGGCAGGGCACCGTCGCTGAGGCCATACATGATACGCTGGCCGACGACCTTCTTGGAAGCCGGCGTGCAAAGCTCTTTGGCAAGCGGAATGCCGGCGACCGGATCGACGGCAAGTGTCTGGCCGATCGTCGCATCCGGTGTCTGCGCGGCAATCGCCAGCGCTAAGGCCCCGCCCTCGCCGATGCCGGCGACGATCGGCAGGTGATAGGCATTGTTGCCGGTCGCGCGCTGGACCCGCTGGCTCAGAGATTCGATGTCCGAAACCATGTAGACGCAGCCATCGTTGAGGCTGACGTCATATTGGCTGAGCGCCTGGATATAGGAGGGAAAGTCGACGCCGATGACGACGGCGCCTTCGGCGACCAGCCTGTCGGCCTCCGCCTTCTCATAGTCGCCCCAACCGGCGGCATCCGAGATCAGCATCACCGTGCCCTTTACCTCCCCTTCCGGAAGGAAGATGTGCGGTGACGGGATGAGCCCGGTTTCAAAGCTCTGCGTGGTCTCCTCGGCGGCGTCAGCTGGTGCGGCCGCGAGCATGCAGGCGCATGCTGCGGCAAGAAGGAATGTCCTGATCATTTTCTCACTACCCCTTTCAATCCGCCCCCGATCAGAAATGTCGCGTCCATCAACGCGATCATCGGATTGCCCCCTCCAGAGACCGCAAGATAGCGCGGTTGCCAGTGCGGATGAAACTTTGATTTGAATGCCCGAAGGCCTTTGAAGTTGTAGAAGCGCTCGCCATGTTCGAAGACGGTGCTGCCGATGCGGTCCCAGACAGGCGCCGCCTCGCGTTTCGACATGCCCGAAAGGGGCGCCATGCCAAGATTGAAGTGGGTGAAACCCTCGCCGCGCAGATATTCCATGATCTGCACGAAGAGAAAGTCCATCGAGCCCTTCGGCGCATCCGGCGAGAAGCGCATGAGATCGATCGTGCCTTCCTGCCTGGATTCGGTCACGAGGATATTGGCGAAAGCGACGATCATGCCGTCCTTTTTCAGGATGCCGACCGGTTGGGAGGAGACGTAGTCAGGATCGAAGGCGCCGAGCGAAAAGCCCTTTTCCTTGGCGTTGTGATGCTCGAGCCAGGCCGTGGAAACGGCGGAGAGGTCATCGATGACCGAGGGCACATCCTCAGGGACGACGACGGCAAATTCCAGCCCGTCGCGCTGGGCACGACTTGCCGTCTGGCGAAGGTTCGCCCATTTGCCGCCCTTCATCTCGAAGGCCCTCAGATCGGTCACTGCCAGTTCGCCGAGCTTGAAGGCGCGAAGGCCGGCATCGGCGCAAGGAGAAAGCAGCGACGGCGAAATCTGATAGAACACGGCCCGGCAGCCGGCGGCGCGCGCCGCTTCGACGAAACGCCAGACGAGCTCCTGCACGGCGCGATGTTCGCCGACCGGGTCGAACAGCGCGATCCAGGACCGGCCCTGCCGACCATACATGATGAAGGCGTCACCCTTTTCCGAGAACATGATGCTCTTGTCGCCCATGCGCACCAGATTGGCGTCGGCATTGCCCTGCTTGGCGACAATCTCGACGGCACGCTCTAGCGCCTCCTCCGTCGCCGGTTCCGGCCGGAAGGTCGCCGGCCGAAGCAGGCTGAAGACGGCGATCGCCGACGAGATGATGGTGATGCCGAGAACAGCGCGCAGTCCGCGCGGCGCTTCGGCAGTGAATTCGAACTGCCACCAGAGCTGGTTGCTGTATTCGACATCGCGATAGACGAAGAGCAGAATGACGACGGCGCCGACGACAATGACGGCAATCGCCATCAGCCAGGACGCCGTCAGCGCCTGGTTGAGCAGCGAGGCATGGCGGGTAAAAAGCCGCCGGCTGACGAAGAGCCCGAAGATGAGGAAGGCGAGAAACGCGGCTTCGACCAGCGCGATCGCCTTCAGCAGCGACAAGGTCAGTGCGGCAAGGGCGGAGAACACCGCGACCCACCAGGCGCCGTCGAGCCGCTGGCCGAGGCCGCGCGCCGCAACGACGAGCGCAAGCCCCAGCAGGCTGGAAAGGAAATGCGCCCCTTCCACCATCGGCAGCGGCAGATAGTTGGAGAGGAATTCGAGGTTCTGGTCCGGTGTCGGCGTGACGCTCGAAAAGATCAGCATGACGCCGAGCAGCAGGGCGAGAGCCGACAGCAGCTGCGGCATCAGCCTTCCGCCGATGCGCCGCACGCTGGAAGCGGCCGGATGATCGACGAAACGGCGTAGCTCCGTCGCCGACACCGCGAGCACGGCGATCAGCAGCGGCAGCACATGGTACACCAGCCGGTAAAGTACCAGCGATCCGAGCACGGCATCGATGTTCACGGCGCTGCCGAGTGACGCGATAATCACGGTCTCGAACACGCCGAGCCCGGCCGGAACGTGGCTGAGCACCCCGAGACCGACCGCGATCGCATAGACGGCAAGGAAGACCGGCCAGCCGATTGCCGTCTGCGGCAGCAGCACGTAGAGCACCGACGCCGAAGCGGCGATATCGAAGGCGGTGACGAGGAACTGCCGCGACCAGGTGCGCGAATCCGGCAGGCGGATTGCCACGGGACCGAGGTCGAGCACGCGCCCGTCACGGCCGATGATCATCACTGCGCCCAGAATGGCGACGATCGAACCGGCGGCCAACCGCAACAGGAAGGGGCTGACGCCGATGAGCGGACCGATCTCATCGGCGATGATGATGAGGGCGATCGCCCCGACCCCCGCAAGCCCGAGACCGAAGGAGAGTGTGACGAAGGCGATGATGCGGCCGATATCTTCGGGCGAAAGCCCCAGGCGCGTATAGGCGCGATAGCGGATCGCGCCGCCGGAAAGCGCGCCGAAGCCCGCGGTATTGCCGACGGCATAGGCACTGAACGCCGTCAGCGCCACATGCGGGAAAGGCAGCTTTTTGCCGATATATTCTATCGCGTTGAGATCGTAGAAGATCAGCGAGAGGAAGCTTAGGGCCGTGAAGAACAACGCAAGCAGGATAGCGCTCGGTCTGGTCGCCGCCAGCGCATCGACAACGTCGTCATAGCGCACCTCGTTGGTGAGCTGCATGATCGCATAACCGACGAGGCAGAAGACCACGAGTGTCGCCGCTGCCGTCAGCGGCGTTCTGTAACGCCTGAACAATCCGCGAAAAGAAAATCCGTCCGCGTCTTCCATCTCTTTCAAATTGTCGTGACCCGACATCTCTTATCCTGCTGCAATTGCCAGCTCGGCGGGAATCATTTTTGAAAGACGTAACATGACAGCCATATAAGCTCCATGAAGCCGTGCCGCCGCTACCCCAGCCCCGCCGCCTTGGCCTCCATCACCCTCAATTGGGGCGAATTTGCGCAGGCGAGCGTGACGGCACATTGCATTTTCGTAAGCTTCGGGCGAGCTTGACCCTTGCCGGAGATTTGAGATGCGGGAGAACAGTTCGATATGCATGATGGCCCGGCGCTGATGATGATCGTCCTCGGCCGTCTGTTGCTGGGCGGCATCTATGTCGCTGGCGGCATTCATCATTTTTTCGTCATCGTGCCGCTGACCGACGCGATCGAGGCCCGCGGCGTCCCTCTTGCGAAATCGGTGCTGCTCTCGGGCAGCATGTTCCAGATCGTTGCCGGCCTCCTGCTGATGCTGGGCCTCTTCGTCACGGCGGCGGCATTCGGTCTCATCCTCTTCACTCTTGCCGCCACGATCATGCTGCTGAATTTCTGGGATATGCAGGGAACGGCCCGCGATAGCGCGATCAACACCTGGAAAACCAACATGGCGATCATCGGCGGCCTGTTGATTACAGCCGCCGGTGCAATGTGAGGCGGCTATGCCGCCGGCTCGCCATTCGCCCGCGCATGGGCGGCGTAGCGGGCGACGGCAGCATCGACCTCCGCATCGCGATCACCCGCCACCTGCACCGTCGGCACGGCGAATTCGATGCCGTTCTCCTTGAAGGCATTGCGGATCATCGCCAGCGCATTGCGGCGGATGACGAATTGCTCGCCGGGTTTCGTCATCATCGACAGCCGGATTTCGATCGCGAATTCGCCGAACTGCTCGACACCCTTCATCTTCAGCGTCTCGATGATATGAGGGCCGAATTCCGGATTTTCGAGCAGCGTCTGGCCGATCTGCTTGATCACCTTCTTCGCCTTGACCAGATCGGTGTCGTATTTGACGTTGAGGCTGATCTTGTCGATCGTCCAGTCGCGGTTGAGGTTCTTCACCGCGCCGAGTTCGCCGAATGGCACCGTCGTCAGCGGCCCGCGATGATGTCTGAGCTTCACCGAGCGCAGGCTGAAAGCCTCGACCACGCCCTTGTGGCTGCCGCTTTCGATATATTCGCCGATACGGAAGGCATCGTCCCAGAGATAGAACATGCCGCTGATGACGTCCTTGACGATCGTCTGCGCACCGAAGCCGACCGCGACGCCGACGACGCCCGCGCCGGCTATCAACGGCCCGATCTCGATGCCGAGGCCGGAGAGCACCATCAAAGCGGCGATGACGGCGATGACGACGGCAAGGATATTGCGGAAGATCGGCAGCAGCGTCAGGATCCGTGCGCGTTTGGCCTTCTCTTCGTCCGTTGCTCCGCCATCCACGGATGAATCGAGCAGCTTGCCGTCGATATAGGCCTTTATGACATGCCAGAGAAGATCGGCGGCAAGCAGGATGACGATGCCGCCGATGACGCCGCGCGCGATCTTGTCGACCATGGTGTCGCCGGCGGCCATCGTATCGGCGCCGACGCCGAGCATGCGCCCGAGCCAGATGGCGGCAATGGCAATGATCAGCGCCCGCACACCGCGGTCGAGCAACACGGCCGCAATGCGGCGCGTGGCCAGGAAGCTTGCTTCGGTCTGCTGCAGCGATTTTACCGCAATCGTCGAGACGGCAAGCACGCGCGGCAGCAGCAGCACATAGATGCCGAGCCAGAGCAGCCAATTGAAGCCTGCGACCCAGAGGCTCCAGAGCAACAGGAAATAAACGATGAGCGCCCAGGAGGTCCCGTGACCGCGCTTCTCATCCTTGTGCGGCCGCGACCAGACCGCTTCGATCGCAATCAACAGCAGGCCGATGCCGAGGATATAACCGACGAGGAGCCGCACACTCGCGGAATAGCCAAGCGGCTCCATCGACTGGATCACCGCCCAGCCAAGCATGAAATAGATGACGAAGGTCGCGCAACGGCGGTACCAGAAGAGCGCAACGGCACGCCCCGGCATCGTCGGGGCGGTGATGCCCTGTCGTTCTTCTTCGGCCCGCGCCAGCCCGATGAGATCGACCAGCACGCCGCCGAGGCAGATCGTGAAGCGTTGCACGATGAGCGCGACGACGCAGACGATCGCGATGCTCTGGCTAAGCGGTGGCCAGCCGAGGCTGAGAAGCGCAAGCACCGTTGCCGCCGCGAAGATCAACGCCGGGATGACGCGCGGCGCCAAATGCATGCCGGCCATCTCAGCCAGGCGACGCCGGCGACGGCGGAAGGCATAACGGGCAATGCTCTCGACAATAGCGCCGAACAGGAAGATCGCCAGGAACTGCGCCACCATGCGCGACCAGCCGTTCGCGGCGATCTCACCGAAGAACAGCGAGGATGCATTGCCGATCTGAAAGGGTAGCGTCATCGCTGCATCGGAGACCATCGAGACGTGCCGGCGGGCATGCTGCAATAGGCCTGACAGCACCGACATCTGATCCGCAGCCGCGGAACCGCCCGCAGGTGCTGTCGCCATCTGGTTCGACATCCACTGCTTGACTTCAGGTTTCTGCATGAGCTCCATCATCTCACGCACTTCGGCCGGCGGACCTGCTGCGGCAGGAACCGAAGATGGGCTCTGCGCCGCTCCTGGGGAAACTGCCGCAGCAAGCGTCGACAGCGCCATTGTCCAGAATAGGGCGACCCTGAATATCCCTGCCATGTCACGCTTCATTGCCGCCCTCCGATGGAGCGCCGGCCGCCGACACAAGGCGAGGCGGACGTCTCCCGATAGCAATGGAATAGCCGCGACCGATGCCGGCAGCAAGGAGGGCGAAAGCGAAGACCGTGAGGAAAGGCCGGCAGTTTTATGGCCGCCGCCCTCGCCACACCAGGTCACAATGCGAAAACGGGCGCGCACGACGCCTGACTTCACGATTTGGCGGCCGGCTTTTCCACGTGGCCACCAAAGCCCGCCCGCATCGCCGACAGCACCTTGTTGGCGAATTCGTCGTTGTCGCGCGAGGAGAAGCGGCCGTAGAGCGCAGCACTCAGCACCGGTGTCGGCACGCTTTCGTCGATTGCCGCCATGATCGTCCAGCGGCCCTCGCCGCTGTCGGAGACGCGGCCGGCATATTTCGACAGCGAGGGGTCGGCATGCAGCGCATCGGCTGTCAGATCGAGCAGCCAGGAGGTGATGACGCTGCCGCGGCGCCAGACTTCGGCGACATCCTGCAGGTTGAAGTCGTATTGGAAATGTTCGGGATGGGCAAGCGGCGCGGTTTCCGCGTCGGCCACATGCGAGGCAGCGCCGATATTGGCGTGTTGCAGGATATTGAGACCCTCGGCATAGGCGGCCATCAGGCCATATTCGATGCCGTTATGCACCATCTTGACGAAATGACCGGCTCCATGCGGGCCGCAATGCAGGTAGCCCTGTTCCGCGGTGCTGGCCGCAGCCGCTTCGGCGGTGCGGTTCGGCGAGGCTTCCGTCGTGCCGGCGCCGGGCGCCAGCGTCGCGAAGATTGGGGATAGATGCTGGACGGTGCCCTTTTCGCCACCGATCATCAGGCAATAACCGCGCTCCAGGCCGAAGACGCCACCGCTGGTGCCGACATCGACATAGTGGATGCCCTTGGTGATAAGTTCGGCGCCGCGGCGGATATCGTCGTGGTAATACGAGTTGCCGCCGTCGATGACGATGTCGCCGTTCTGCAGCAGCGGCATCAGGCTCGCCAGCACCTTGTCGACGATCGCCGCCGGCAGCATCAGCCAGATTGCCCTGGGATGGGTGAGCTTCGAGACGAACTCTTCGAGCGAAGCGCTGCCGGTCGCACCGAGGCCCGCGAGTTCGGCAACGCTTTCCGGCCTGGCGTCGTAGACGACGCATTCGTGACCGCCCCGCATCAACCGCTGGACCATGTAGTTGCCCATGCGGCCCAAACCAACCATGCCAAGCTGCATAATAAAATCTCCTGGAAATCGAGATGAAGTATCGAATCCGGAAATTAGCACCCGCAGTGTGACAGGCAAGCGAAGTCTGGCCCCTATGGGCGAATGCGACGATTGCGCCGCCGATCTCCTTGAGGTTCGTCAGACATCCGGCGCGCTGGCCGGCTCTCCCTTCATTTCGCTGAGGAACATGCCCTCGCGCAGATTGATGCCATATTCGATAAAAGCCTTCATGCAGCAGAGCATCTGAGTCCAGCCCTCGCAGTTTAGATAGCTGCCGCGCCGGCCGGCATCGTCCTCGCGCCAGCCGGTCTCGGCGATGGTCACCAAGGTGCCGCCATCCTCCAGCGGCTTGAAATTCATCTCCACCGACGTCTTATAGGTCGTCTTGTCGTCGTCGGTGCCGCCATCCCAGCGGAGCACGATGCGGCTTTCCGGCACGAGTTCGACCACCTCCACTTGGGCGTCCTTCCACCAGGTCACCGTCGTGCCCTTGACGAGCGGTGCGCTCGCCCCGCCGATCGTGGTGAAATAGCTGCTGAGCTTCTTTGGGTTAACGACGGCGTCAAATACCTCTGCGACGGGACGGCCGATGCGGCCGGAAACACGGATTCCGAGAGACATGGCACTTCTCCTCTTCTCCATTATGCTCGTATTCCATTGTACTCGGATCCATTATGTTATAAAACCATAACATGTCAAGCGAATCGACCGACGACCCCGTTTTCAAGGCGCTGGCGCATCATCGCCGCCGCGAAATCCTCGACCTGCTCAAGGATGCCCCCCGCACCACAGGGACGCTCTGCGAGATGTTTCCGCAAATGGACCGCTGCACGGTGATGCAGCATCTGAAAGTGCTGGAGGAAGCCGATCTGGTCATCGCCCGGAAGGAAGGCCGCGAACGCTGGAACCACCTGAACAGCCTGCCGATCAAGCACATCCATGACCGCTGGATCAGCGCTTACGCCGGCCACGCTCTATCGATCCTCGACCGGTTGAGGAGCGATCTCGAAGGCCAGACGGAATAATGATCCGGCGGTCGAACAGCTTGCTTCCCGGCCCCTTGTCAGAGCATCGGCTGAGCCTGCAGCTTTCCTGCATGCTCATGCATAAATCATGCGTTGTCCGCAAACGTCAGTCTTTATAGCCTCCGCCGCCGAAGGAGAGGATGCAATGACGATACTGGTGACGGGAAGCGCCGGCCATCTCGGCGAGGCGCTGATGCGCAGCCTGCGAGCGCAAGACCGGACGGCGCGCGGAATCGATATCAAACCCTCAGCGTCCACCGACATGGTCGGCTCGATCGCTGATCGCGCTTTCATCCGGCAGGCGATGTCGGACATCCGCCACGTCGTCCATGCCGCCACACTGCACAAGCCGCATGTGGCGACCCACGGCAATCGCGATTTCCTCGACACCAATGTCGGCGGCACGCTGAACCTGCTCGAAGAGGCGGTCGCCGCGGGCGTTGCAAGCTTCGTCTTCACCAGCACCACCAGCGCCTTCGGTGCGGCATTGACGCCGGCCGCCGGCGAACCGGCGGCATGGGTGACCGAGGACATGCTTCCAGTCGCGAAAAACATCTACGGCGTGACGAAACTCGCCGCCGAAGGTCTGTGCGAATTCTTCGCCCGCAACTCCGGCCTGCCGGTCGTCATTCTCAGGACATCGCGCTTCTTTCCCGAAATCGACGACGATCCTCACATTCGCGGCGGCTATTCGGCAGAGAATGCCCATGCCAACGAGCTTCTTCACCGCCGCGTCGATATCGCCGATGTGGTCCGCGCCCATCTGCTGGCGCTCGACAAGGCGCCGGCAATCGGCTTCGGCCGCTACATCGTCTCCGCCACGACGCCGTTTTCGGCGACCGATCTCGTCGCGATCCGGCACGACGCGTCTCTTGTCGTCGAACGACTGTTTCCGGGTGCAGGCGCTCTCTATGCATCACGCGGGTGGACGATGTCCCCGACGCTCGACCGTGTCTATGTCAACGCTCGCGCAAGGCGGGAACTGGGCTGGCAGCCCCGATATGATTTCCAACTCGTACTCGATTGCCTGCGCGACAACAGGGAATGGCGCAGCCCCTTGGCGCTGGACGTCGGCTCGAAATTCTACCACGACGAGGTCTTTGCCGAAGGGCCTTATCCGGCCGGGTAAGCAGCAAACTGGAATGCGGACACGCGGATGCCCGACATTCTCTCGGCATGGCCTTTTCGCTGCAAAGCGTCATCCAGATATCATGATCCCGTCATAGACCGTCTGCGGTGTCCGGCCTGCCGGCGGAAGCCGTTTCGAGAGCGCTTTTGACCGAGAGGGTATTTTCATGAAAAACGTCAGACCATATGCATCGCGGCTGTTCGCCGCGGTTCTTGCCGCATCCGCCGCCGTTCCGGCCGTCGCAATGGCCGAGAATTCCGCCACCGCCGGCGGCCTCACCTTCATCAACAAAGGCCTGGTCAGCATCGGCCGCATCCCGGCCAACCAACGCGACAAATTCGGTGAGACCTTCGGTTCCGGCTCTGGCATGGCGATCGATCCAACCGCCTGGAGCCGCGACGGCGCCAGCTACAAGGGCATGCTCTACCTGCTGCCCGACCGGGGTTACAATGTCACCGGCACAGTCGACTACCGCCCGCGCCTGAACACCATCGCGATCAGCCTCACGCCGGTTGCTCCGGGCGCAACACCCGAGGCCGGCAAGGAGCAGTCCGGCGTCGACGCAAAGCTTGTCGATTCCATGCTCTTTGTCGATGACAAGGGCGCTGACATGACCGGTCTCGATCCGGAATCCGGCGTGCGCGTCGCTGCCGGCAATTTTCCGCCGCTGCCGCAGGCTGTAAACGGCAAGATCGCGCTCGACAATGAAGCCATCATCCGCATGGCCGACGGCACCATGTTCGTCAGCGACGAATACGGCCCTTATATCTACCGCTTCGTAGCCGACGGCCACCTGCTCTCGGCGACCCAGCCGCCGAAGGCGCTTTTGCCGATGCGCAAGGGCGCGCTGAGCTTCGCCTCCAACAATCCCGGCCCCGGCGCCTCCGCTCCTGATCCGAAGGATCCGGAGACCGGACGCCAGAACAACCAGGGGCTCGAAGGCATGGCAATGACGCCGGACGGCAAGTTCATCATATCAGTGCTGCAGTCGGCCACCCGCCAGGACGGCGGCGATTCCAGCTCGACCCGTCAGAATACCCGCGCCATGATCTATGACGCCGCCGATCCCGATCATCTGAAGCTGGTGCATGAATATGTTGTGCCGCTGCCGGTCTTCAAAGATGCCAAGGACAAGACGGTGATCGCCGCCGAGAGCGAAATCGTCGCCCTGTCCGACAAGACCTTCCTGATGCTCGCCCGCGACAGCGGCAACGGCCAGGGCCTGAAGGGCGACACCTCGCTCTACCGCAAGATCAACATCGTCGACCTCTCCGATGCGACCGATATCGCCGGCAGCGATTTCGATGCCGACAAGCCGATCGCGCCGAAGGGCGTCGTCGATCCCTCGCTGACGACGGCGACGCTGACGCCCTTCATCGACATCAACAACAAGGCCGACCTTGCTCGCTTCGGCCTGCACAACGGTGCGCCGAACGACAAGAACAACCTGTCGGAAAAATGGGAAGCCATGGGTCTTGCAAGCGTTCTCGACCCGAACCTGCCGGACGACTACTTCCTGTTCCTCGCCAATGACAACGACTTCTTGACACAGGATGGTTTCCAAGTCGGTGCGGCTTACAAAGCGGACGGCGGTGCCGATGTCGACACGTTGTTCCAGGTCTTCCAGATCACCCTTCCAGGTCTGAAAAAATAGCGGACGCGCTGAACAGGGCGGACGCGTAAACCGCGTTCGCCCGGTCGGTCCGGCGCCGTCGAAGGGGAGGGAAGGGAAAGGTGCGATCCACGACAACCGATGGATGTTTACGATCCTGGGTGCCTACAAACGTAGGTGGGCGCCGTGTGTCCAGGCCCACGGGCCTAGCCAGGGACAGCTCCCTTTGGATCGAGTATGGCCCCAGGGATTGTGGTTCCTGTCGAGAGGCGCAGACCGCATCGCGATATATAAGGTCGTTTGCGCCAGCGCGCCAGTGGCGGCGGCACGTCGTCGTTATTTAATTCAGATCCATTGAGTTCGGGGCGGGCCGTCCGTTCAGCTTGTCGGTGATTCCGCGAATCCGACTTGAAACCTCGCTGAGCGCCGCCGCGAGATTTTCTTCGGTGCGGGCGGTGGCCGCAAGCACCGTGTCGCGGTTGCCGCGCAGCGACTCGAGCTCGGATTCGAGCCCGGCGACGCGGCGCGTCAACTCGGAAATCTCGTCCATGATCATGATACCGGCCATGACGGTGATCCTGAGATCGCCGATTTCCCCGAACTGCCCCTTGAGATGGCCGACATAGCGGTCGAAACTGGTCGCCAGATCGGTCAGGTGGTCCTCCTGCCCTTCCTCGCAGGCCATGCGATAGGCCTTGCCGTCGATCGTTACCGTCACCTGCGCCATGCCAAACTCTTTCTACGAGAGCATGATGCCGAAAGGTATGAGCGGTTTTCGGACGACATCATGCTTAACGCTTAAATGAGAACAGGATTCAGATTTTGGGCCAACTTGGCCTAAAATCATCCTGTTCTAGCGATCCAGAACCGCGCGGATCGTTTCCATGGCCGTCACCAGCCGCCGCGATACCTCGCGGTTGACTTCCTCAAGCCGGTTTGCGCGGAATTCGGCCTGGTCGAGCTCCTGCGCCAGCCGCGAACGGTCGGCGTGCACGCGCCGCACCTCGCCCTCGATCTCGCCCTGCTCGCGCTGCCGCTCGACGCGCATGTCGACGGCATTTTCGAGGCCCGAAATCGCCTGTCTCAATTCGTTGAGCGCTGCTTCCATGGTTTTGCCTGTGGGCATCATGCCTTCCCGATTCCCGCGCAGGATCCGCGAATCGGCACGCCGCGCCGATCCTGCGATTTAAAAAGGATATGCAGCTCGCCGACGGCCCGTCAATAAATCCTGTCACTTGCCTACCGGCCTATCCTGTGGATGAGCGTTTTACACATGCCGACGATAGGTGATTTGTCATTTGTACAATCGCGCGATCAAATGTCAAAAATTGCCATTGCCCGCCCGGATTTGGCTTGCCATTTATTGACTTGCCCGCCCCAACTGCTATGTCTCTGCCGCTTTCACTCGATGGTCTTGGAGGCTCGAGGCCATCCCCCGACACCCGGAACTTGCGGAAAAGCCATGACCTCTCCCGAACAACACGACCGGATGGCGAATGCAATCCGTTTTCTCGCCATGGACGCCGTTGAAAAAGCGAACTCCGGCCACCCCGGCATGCCGATGGGCATGGCTGATGTGGCAACGGTCCTGTTCACCAAATATCTGAAGTTCGATCCGAAGAAGCCGCACTGGCCGAACCGCGATCGCTTCGTACTCTCGGCCGGCCATGGCTCGATGCTGCTCTATTCGCTGCTGTATTTGACCGGTTATCCTGACATGACTATCGAAGATCTGAAGCAGTTCCGTCAGCTCGGCTCGAAGACTGCCGGTCATCCGGAATACGGTCACGCGACCGGCATCGAAACGACGACCGGTCCGCTCGGCCAGGGTATTGCCAATTCCGTCGGCATGGCGATTGCCGAACGCAAGATGCGCGAGGAATTCGGCGCCGATCTTCAGGATCACTATACCTATGCGATCTGCGGCGACGGCTGCCTGATGGAGGGCATCAGCCACGAAGCCATCGCGCTCGCCGGCCACCTGAAGCTCAACAAGCTCGTTCTGTTCTGGGACAACAACTCGATCACCATCGACGGCGCCGTGTCTCTCTCGGATTCCACCGATCAGGTCGCCCGTTTCAAGGCCGTTCATTGGAACACGATCGAGATCGACGGTCACGATCAGGCTGCCGTCGCCGAAGCGATCGAGGCTGCCCACAAGTCCGACCGGCCGACCTTCATCGCCTGCAAGACGATCATCGGCTTCGGCGCCCCGAACAAGCAGGGCACCCATAAGGTCCACGGCAACCCGCTTGGTGCCGAGGAAATCGCCGCCACGCGCAAGGCGCTGAACTGGGAATCTGAGCCCTTCGTCATCCCGTCGGACGTCTTGGATACCTGGCGTGCAGCCGGCGCCCGCTCCGTCGATCTCGTCAACGCCTGGGAACAGGGTCTGGCCAAGGCTCCGGCCAAGGCCGAATTCACCCGCCGCATGGCAGGCGAGCTGCCGGAAGGCTTCGATGCCGCAATCAGCGCCTTCAAGAAGAAGCTTGCCGAGACCAAGCCGACCGTTGCCACTCGCAAGGCTTCGGAAGACGCGCTCGAGGTCATCAACGGCTTCCTGCCGGAAACGCTCGGCGGCTCCGCCGACCTGACGCCGTCGAACAACACCAAAACCAGCCAGATGCACTCGATCACGCCGACGGATTTCGCCGGCCGTTACATGCATTGGGGCATCCGCGAGCACGGCATGGCCTCTGCGATGAACGGCATTGCGCTGCACGGCGGACTGATCCCGTATAGCGGCGGCTTCCTGATCTTCACGGATTATTGCCGCCCGCCGATCCGCCTTGCTTCGCTGATGGGCATCCGTGTCATCCATGTCCTGACGCATGACTCGATCGGCGTCGGCGAAGACGGCCCGACGCACCAGCCGGTCGAACAGCTCGCCGGTCTGCGTGCCATCCCGAACCTGATGATCTTCCGTCCGGCCGACGCCACGGAAACGGCGGAATGCTGGCAGATCGCCATCAAGACGCACAACCGTCCTTCGGGCCTTGCTCTGACGCGCCAGAACCTCACTGCGTCTCGCACCGAATACAGCGAAAAGAACCTCTGCGAACAGGGCGCTTATACGCTGGCCGGCAATGCCGACGCCAAAGTGACGATCTTCGCCTCCGGTTCAGAAGTCGAAATCGCCGTCGCCGCCCGCGCAGCCCTTGAAGCCAAGGGTGTCACGGTGCGCGTCGTATCGGTTCCCTGCACGGAACTGTTCTTCGAGCAGCCGGACGCCTATCGCAAGGAAATCCTCGGCAACTCACCGGTAAAGATTGCCGTCGAAGCCGCCGTCCGCGAAGGCTGGGATGCCTTTATCGGACCGGAAGGCACTTTCGTCGGTATGAAGGGCTTCGGCGCTTCCGGCCCGGTGAAGGACGTTTATAAGCATTTCGGCATCACCACCGACGCCGTCGTTGCGGCCGCGGAAGCAAAGCTTTAATGAGGGCGCCTTGAGGCGCTCTCCATCTCCTCAATTCCAGGCCCGGCTGTATCGGGCCCTACTCTATCGGGAGTGAATGAACATGACAGTCAAGGTTGCCATCAACGGCTTCGGCCGCATTGGCCGCAACGTCCTTCGCGCCATCGTCGAATCCGGCCGCACCGACATCGAAGTCGTCGCCATCAACGACCTCGGCCCCGTCGAAACCAATGCCCACCTGCTACGCTACGACTCGATCCACGGTCGCTTCCCGGCCACCGTGAAAGTCGAGGGTGACTCGATCATCGTCGGCAACGGCAAGCCGATCAAGGTCACCGCCATCAAGGATCCGGCGACACTTCCGCACCGCGAACTCGGCGTCGACATCGCGATGGAATGCACCGGCATCTTCACCTCCCGTGACAAGGCTGCCGCCCACCTGACGGCCGGCGCCAAGCGCGTCATCGTTTCGGCACCTGCAGACGGCGCCGATCTGACTGTCGTCTTCGGCGTCAATCATGACCAGCTCACCAAGGAGCACATGGTCATCTCCAACGCGTCCTGCACGACAAACTGCCTGGTGCCGGTTGTAAAGATCCTCGACGACGCCGTCGGCATCGACCACGGCTTCATGACGACGATCCACTCCTACACCGGCGACCAGCCGACGCTCGACACGATGCACAAGGACCTGTATCGCGCCCGCGCCGCCGCTCTTTCGATGATCCCGACCTCGACAGGCGCTGCCAAGGCAGTCGGCCTCGTTCTGCCGCATCTGAAGGGCAAGCTCGACGGCACCTCGATCCGCGTTCCGACCCCTAACGTTTCCGTCGTCGACTTCAAGTTCGTCGCCAAGAAGGCCACCAGCGTTGGCGAAATCAACGAAGCCATCATGGCTGCCGCAAATGGCAAGCTGAAGGGCGTCCTCGGCTACACCGACGAGCCGCTCGTCTCCCGTGACTTCAACCACGACAGCCACTCCTCGATCTTAGCAACCGATCAGACTAAAGTCATGGAAGGTAATTTCGTGCGCGTCCTGTCCTGGTACGACAATGAATGGGGCTTCTCCAGCCGCATGTCCGACACGGCTGTTGCGTTTGCCAAGCTCATCTGAGCGCTCTTAAGGCATCGACATGCAAGCGGCCCGGGAAACCGGGCCGCTTTTTGTTGCCATGCCGCAAACGAAACCAACCTTTCCGCACTGGTATCTTTTCGTCCATTGCAGAGATGAGATCTGTTAGGATAACTCGCCTGGACATTCCAAAATGCCCAGTTTCCTCGCGCCGCATCGGCCACCGGCCAGGCGCGGAACACCAATACCGTGCGGCAGCAGTGTCGCTGATATGAGAGAGATGGATGGATTACTTTACCGTAGAAATCGCCGGCCGTGCCGTTGCCAGCTTTCGCTCCGAAAATCACGAGGAAGCGACCCATTTCTTCGAGGCGGAAGACTTTCGTGACGATCTGACCATCCTGGAATCCGAAGGCAAACCCCTGTGGGACCGTAAAGCGGTGCTCAGCCTGCGCAAGGCAACCGCCGAGGAGGCCAGCGAAGTCGAGCACGCCTATGAATTCGACGATGATCCGGAACGGACCATCGAGGACGAGTTCGTCGTTTTCCTGGTCCCGGTCGCGGATCTGACCGACGTGGGCGAGGACTCAGAAGACTGACCGACGATCTGCATCGTTTTCCGATTTCGAAAGCCACACCGAAGCGACGGGTTCGGTGTGGCGTTGCCGTCCGCAGGCAAGGATTGATCACTTGGCAATCCGCTGGCAAAGCGTGATAGATTGCCGAGATGCATAGCGCCGCGCAATGGCGAAGATAATCCAAGTGGAGGCGATTAATGGCAGAGGCACAAAAACGCTTGTCCCACACCGCGCTCAAGCGGCGGCAGCGGTTTCACCGCAAGCGGGACGTCCGACCTGCGGTGCTTGCAAAGGCCAATCGCCTGGTTATCTGGGTCGCCGCGTTCATCGGTCTCTCGTTTCTCGCCATCGTCATTTTTCAGGCGGTGTTGGGATAGCAGAGCAGCGGCCCCGCTCTCTGCATGCGCGCCTGCAATCCCTTTTCCCATCATTGAGAAGGCAGACGCACCGCGTGAACGCAAAAACGTGGCTTGGCCTGTTGTCGTTCGCAGATACCGGCAGGAAAAATCCGTGCCTGTCTCTTTTGCCCTGCTCTCGCCTGAATTTCCGATACATTCCTTATAGACAATTTCTCCCGTAGCATTCCGTGTCGGTTGGCCGTCCGGCAGCCGTTCAGTAGCATGATGCAGCGTCGCGACGAGGTTAAGCCGCAAGGCCTACCCTTCTCTGACGTTTTGCCGTTTACTGGACCGCCGCGGGTGAGGAGGGGTTGGAGTAAGGCGGATCGGCCGGGGCGGCTGTATTCGTCAAGCAGTCGATGGAAAGGGGTGGGCATGGAAGCGTTTTATATCGTGGTGCTGGTCTCGACGGCGCTCGTGCTTCTTGCCGCTTTTTCGAGCCTGCTTGCCTTCCGCTTCGGCGCCCCCCTGCTGCTGCTTTTCCTCATGATCGGCCTTGCCGCCGGCGTCGACGGGCTCGGCATTGAGTTCAGCAACAATTACCTCGCCTATATTCTCGGCTCTATCGCGCTGGCCGTCATCCTGTTTGATTCCGGCTTTGGCACGCCGATGCAGGCCTTCCGCCTGGCGGCCGTTCCCTCGCTGGCACTCGCGTCGGTCGGCGTGCTGATTACCGCCTCGCTCTTTGCCTTCGCGGCGATGTGGCTTTTGAACTTCACCTGGCTGGAAGGTCTGCTGCTCGGCTCGATCGTCGCATCGACGGATGCCGCCGCCGTCTTCTTCCTGCTGCGCATTGGCGGCATCAACATCCGCGACAAGGTGCGCTCAACGCTGGAGGTCGAATCCGGCACCAACGACCCGATGGCGATCTTCCTCACCATCGCCCTTGTCGAGGTGCTGGCGAGCGGCGAGCGTTCCGCCGGCATCAATATCGGCATGCTCGCCATGTTCGTGCAGCAGATGGGCCTCGGCGTCATCCTCGGCCTGCTCGGCGGCATGATGATCGTGCTGATCGTCAGTAAGCTGGACACCGATCGCGGCCTGACGCCGATCTTCGTGCTGGCGCTTGCCCTTCTCGTCTTCTCCTTCACCGGCGCGGTCGGCGGCAGCGGCTTCCTCGCCGTCTATGTCGCCGGCATTTACGCCGGAAACCGCAAGATGCAGGCGATCGGCACCATCAAACGCTTCCAGGACGGCATGACCTGGCTGGCGCAGATCATCATGTTCCTGGTGCTCGGCCTGCTTGCGACGCCGTCGCAATTCCCGGTCATCATCGTGCCCGCCATTCTGCTTGCCCTCTTCCTGACCTTTGTCGCCCGGCCGTTGGCGGTCTGGCTGTCGCTGCTCCCGTTTGATTACACGCAGCAGGAAATCGGCTTCGTTGCCTGGGTCGGCCTGCGTGGCGCCGTCTCCATTCTGCTTGCCATCATGCCCATCCTCGGCGGGCTTGAGAACGGACAAATCTATTTCAACACGGCCTTCATTATTGTGCTGGTCTCGCTGCTCCTCCAGGGCTGGACGATCAAGCCCGTCGCCAAGAAGCTCGGCCTGATCATTCCGCCGCGCATCGGTGCCGTCGATAAGGTCGAGGTCGACCTGCCGGGCGCGGCCAACCACGAACTGCTCTCCTACCGCGTCATCAAGGATAGTCCAGTGCTGCGTGGCGAACGCATCCCGCGTTGGGCGACGCCTTCGCTGGTGATCCGCGACGGCAAGTCGATGCGCTACCAATATGCCGGGCGGCTGCGCGAGAACGATCTCGTCTACCTCTTCATCGTGCCGAGCTACTCCCGCCTGCTCGACCGGCTCTTCGCCAGCCGTGCGCCAGTGGATGAGGACGATGCCGATTTTTTCGGAGCCTTCGCGCTCTCACCTGCCCGCCCCGCCGCCGATCTCGACGCCGCCTATGGCCCCGGCCTGCTCAACGAAACGGAAAAGGGCCTGACGATCGCCGAATTGATGCGTCAGCGCCTCGGCGGTAAGGCCGATTATGCCGACCGCGTCCGTCTCGGCTCCATCATTCTCATCGTCCGCGATCTCGACGAGCACGACCACATCACCTCCGTCGGAATGTCGCTCGAAGCGGTCGAACCAGCGATCACGCTGCCAATCTTCATCAATCTCAAGGACATCATCCAACGCATCCGCGACCGGCTGAAAGGGCGCCGAAGCCGCGAAACCGCCGCCTCCGAAATCGCGGCGAAAGCACCGCCCCGACGTGACGAAGGCACACGCGAAAACGGCCGTTGAACGCCTTGCGTCTCAAATGATCCTTGCTATGGTCGCCGCAACTTCCGCCAACCAAGACTGGATTTCCCCATGCCTTCTTTCAAGACCCTCGACGATCTTTCCGACATCCGCGGCAAGCGCGTTCTCGTCCGCGTCGATCTCAATGTCCCGGTCAAGGATGGCAAGGTCACCGATACGACGCGCATCGAGCGTGTGGCGCCGACGATCCTCGAACTGTCCGAGAAGGGCGCCAAGGTGATCCTGCTTGCTCATTTCGGCCGGCCGAAGGACGGCCCTTCGCCGGACCTGTCGCTGTCGCTGATCGCCCCTTCGGTCGAGGAAGTGCTCGATCATGCCGTGCTGACGGCGTCCGATTGCATCGGCGAGGCGGCCGCCTCCGCCGTCGCGGCGATGAATGACGGCGATATCCTGCTTCTGGAAAACACCCGCTTCCACAAGGGCGAAGAAAAGAACGACCCCGACTTCACCAAGTCGCTTGCTGCCAACGGCGACATCTATGTCAACGACGCCTTCTCCGCCGCCCACCGCGCCCATGCCTCGACCGAGGGCCTCGCCCACCACCTGCCGGCCTATGCCGGCCGCACCATGCAGGCCGAACTGGTGGCGCTGGAAAAGGGTCTGGGTGATCCCGCCCGCCCTGTCGTCGCGATCGTCGGCGGCGCCAAGGTCTCGACCAAGATCGACCTCCTGATGAACCTCGTGAAGAAGGTCGATGCGCTCGTCATCGGCGGCGGCATGGCCAATACTTTCATCGCCGCCCGCGGCACCAATGTCGGCAAGTCGCTCTGCGAACATGATCTCGCCGAAACCGCCAAGCAGATCATGATCGAGGCCGCGACCGCCGGCTGCGCCATCATCCTGCCGGAAGACGGCGTGATTGCCCGGGAGTTCAAGGCGGGTGCCGCCAATGAGACAGTCGATATCAACGCCATTCCCGCTGATGCCATGGTGCTCGATGTCGGGCCGAAATCCGTCGAGGCCATCAACGCCTGGATCGAGCGCGCTTCGACTCTCGTCTGGAACGGCCCCCTCGGCGCCTTCGAGATCGAGCCCTTCGATGCCGCCACGGTCGCTGCCGCGAAATACGCCGCGGAGCGCACTGCAGCCGGCAAGCTCACCTCCGTTGCCGGCGGCGGCGACACCGTCTCGGCGCTGAACCATGCCGGCGTTGCCGGCGCGTTCACCTATGTCTCCACAGCCGGTGGCGCTTTCCTCGAATGGATGGAGGGCAAGGAGCTTCCCGGCGTCGCCGTCCTCAACGCCGCCAGATAGTCACAAGCCGATTCGACTGGTTTTACATGTGGATAGACCGCGGCGGCGAGAGCGCCTTCCGCGGTCTTTTGCTCAGCCGGTGGAAAAAATCCCAGATATTCAAACGATTGAATTGATTTCAATCGTTTCAATGACTTAGCCTTCCATTTTCCTCACTATCAACTTCTGTTATCGCCGTCCTATATTCTTAAATCGCCGATGTTTAATGCTGTGGAGAGAACGAGATGAGCGAACGACTGGAAGACATTGCAGTGCAGATGGTTGCAGGCGGCCGGGGACTGCTTGCGGCAGATGAATCGACCTCCACCATCAAGAAGCGTTTCGACACCATCAACCTGGAATCGACCGAAACCAGCCGTCGTGACTACAGGGAGATGCTCTTCCGCTCCGACGAGGCGATGAAGAAATATATCTCCGGCGTCATCCTCTTCGAAGAGACCCTTTTCCAGAAGGCCGCGGACGGCACGCCTTTCGTCGACATCATTCGCGCTGCAGGTGCCATTCCCGGCATCAAGGTCGACACCGGCGCCAAGCCGATGGCGAAATATCCTGCGGAAACCATCACCGAAGGCCTCGATGGCCTCGGCGAACGCCTTGCCCGCTATTATGAAGCCGGCGCCCGCTTCGCCAAGTGGCGCGGTGTCATCGCCATCTCGTCGACATTGCCGACCCGCGGTTCCGTCCGCGCCAACGCTCAGGCGCTTGCTCGTTATGCCGCACTCTGCCAGGAGGCCGGGATCGTTCCGATCGTCGAGCCGGAATGCCTGATGGACGGAAAACCGGGCGACCACACGATCGACCGCTGCGCCGAAGTCACCGAATCGACGCTGCGCATCGTTTTTGAGGAACTGGCCGATGCCCGCGTCAACCTCGAAGGCATGATCCTGAAGCCAAACATGGTCATCGACGGCAAGAACGCCCGCAAGGCCTCGGTCGCGGAAGTTGCCGAGCGCACGGTCAAGGTTCTGAAGGCGACCGTTCCGCCCGCCGTCCCCGGCATCGCCTTCCTGTCGGGCGGCCAGACGACCGAAGAAGCGACGGCGCATCTTTCCGCCATCAATTCCAGTGCCGACCTGCCCTGGCTCGTCACCTTCTCCTACGGCCGCGCCCTGCAGGACAGCGCCCTCAAGGCCTGGAACGGCAAGCCTGAGAACGTCGCCGCCGGCCAGCGCGAATTCACCCACCGTGCCGAGATGAACAGCCTCGCGGCCAAGGGCAGCTGGAAGAAGGACCTCGAAAAGGCAGCTTGATTTTTTCAGCAGCCTTAACTCCGATAAAGAAGGGGCGACAACACCATGTTGCCGCCCCTTCCTGCATTGTCACGGCGACAAGAAAGCGGCTCGCCTCGCCGCAAGATCGTGCTTATCCATAGCGGCAACTGCAGCAGGAGCCGCCATGGACACCCTCTCCTACGTCACCGTCGATGTCTTCACCTCCACCCGCTTCGAGGGCAATCCGCTTGCCGTCATCTCCGATGCGCGCGGCCTGACCGACGCGGCGATGCAGAAGATCGCCACCGAGTTCAACTATTCCGAAGTCACCTTCGTCCTGCCGCCCGAAGACCCTGAGAATTCCGCCCGCGTGCGCATCTTCACCCCGACGATGGAAGTGCCTTTCGCCGGCCATCCGAATGTCGGCACCGCTTATGTGCTCGGCCAGCGGACGGAGATCTTCGGCAAGCCGGTCGGCGAGAAGCTGCGCTTCGAGGAAAAGGCCGGCATCGTCGAAGTCAGCCTGAAACGCAACAACGGACGGATCGAGGCCACCGCCATCCGCGCGCCGCAGCCGTTGGCGATCGGCGAGACCATTGCCGAAGAAACCATCGCCGGCTGCGTCTCGCTCGAACCCGGCGTCGTCGTCAGCACCGTCCACGCCCCGGTCTTTGCGTCCGTCGGGCTGAACTTCGCCGTCGCCGAGTTGGATGGGCTCGAAGCGCTGGCCGCCGCCCGCCCGAACCTTACCGGTTTCCAGGCGGCTGCCGGCCGGCAGACGACGAGCGGCCACGACTTCTCGCTCTTCCTCTATGTCCGCGCATCCGACGATCCGTGGACTATCCGCGCCCGCATGTTCGCACCGCTCGACAATGTGCCCGAAGATCCGGCAACCGGCAGCGCTTCGGCCGCACTCGGCGCCTATCTCGTTTCGCTTGCGCCGGCCGCCGATATGAACGTCCGCATCACCGTCGAACAGGGCGTCGAAATGGGCCGCCGCAGCGTCATCACCCTCGATGTCGTGAAATCGGGCGGCATCGTCACCGATGTCGTCATCTCGGGACGCTGCGTTTCCGTCATGCGTGGAGAAATTATTCTGCAGGACTAGCGACCGCAGTTTGGGCCGTGCCTCCGGTTCATGTGATCGAGGGGTTACATCAGGAAGTCGCGCGAAAGCAATGCCAATGCCCAGACGGCGAAAGCGATCAGCGCGATCTTCCAGAAATCCATCCGCCGCCTGAGGCCGGGAAACCCGAGCGGCTTGATCACCTGTATCGCCATGGCAAGGATGAGCAGCAAGGCTATCAGCTTTGTCATGCTTTATTTTTTCCATTTTTCGGAATGTCACAGGACGGACATTTTTCCGCGCGAACACAGGATCTCCACACGCCGTAAAGACATTCCGGGGCACAATCAATCATCTTGAGGCTGGCTGACGCAGGTCCTGCCTTATGTCTATTTCAAAATCACTGAGACCGAGTCTGGGGAAATGAAGAGAAACCTTCTGTCCGTCGCCGCGCTGCTTTTTGGCACGCTCTTCCTTTTCATGGGCAACGGCCTGCAGGGCATCCTGCTTCCCGTGCGCGGCAATCTCGAAGGCTATGCCACGACGACACTTGGCCTGCTTGGCACCTCATGGGCCGGAGGCTTCGTCATCGGCTGCCTAGTGGCGCCGAAGCTGGTGCGCCGCGTCGGCCATGTGCGCGCCTTCTCCGGCTTTATCTCGATCATCGCCATCATCGCCCTGGTCAGCGGTATCCTCATCCATCCGGTCTGGTGGGTCGTCTTGCGCGCCGTCACCGGCTTCTCCACGGCGGGCACCTCGATGATCATCGAAAGCTGGCTGAACGAGCGCGCCAGCAACGAAAGCCGCGGCGCGATCTTCTCGCTCTATATCGGCATCACGCTGCTCGGCGTCGTCGGCGGCCAGATGATGATCCCGCTCGAGGATGTGCGCACGCCGGTGCTGTTCATGATCTGCGGCATCTTCTATTGCATTGCCATGCTGCCGACGACGCTTTCGACCGCCGCTTCGCCGCAGCCGCTGAAGGCGGTGCGCCTCGACCTGCCGGCGCTCTATCGCAATTCGCCGGTCTCCTGCCTCGGCATTCTGCTCGTCGGCATCGCCAACGGCGCCTACGGTACGCTCGGCGCCGTCTTCGGCGCAGGCGCCGGGCTCTCCGACACCAGCATCGCCATCATGATGAGCTCCACCATCTTCGCCGGCGCCGTGATGCAGCTGCCGGCCGGCCGGCTTTCCGATCGCATCGACCGGCGCTATGTGCTCGCTGCCATGTCCGGGGTCGCCGCCCTTGCCGGCTTGCTGATCTTTTTGCTCCACCCGACGTCGCCCGCCTTGCTGATTGGGCTCGTGGTCCTTTACGGCGCGGTGGCCAATACGCTCTATCCGATCGCCGTCGCCCACGCGAACGACTTCGCGGCATCGGAGGATTTCGTCAAGGTCTCCGGTGGACTGCTGCTGCTCTACGGCATCGGCACGGTAATCGGCCCGACGATCGGCGGTCCCGTCATGTCGGTGATCACTCCGCATGCGCTTTTCCTCGTCACCGCCATCGCCCACGTGCTGATCACCGTTTACGCGATCATCCGGAGCCGCATCCGCGCCGCCGTCCCGGCCAGCGATCGTGACGCCTACACGACGATCCCGACCGGCACCTCGCCGATGCTGACACCGCAAAGCATGTCGCTTGCCGATCGCGGCGCTGGCAAACCGCCTGAAACCGGGAAGTCTCCCGAAAGCGGTGATCCCGCTGTAAAGTTCGGCTAATGCAGGTCGCCCGAAAGGGTGCAGCGGTTCCGGCATAGCGACACGCATAAAAACAGAGTTGAGGATGAATTCAGGCCGGATCGGCCTAAATTCCGATTCCGTAACTTTTCGGCAGGATGCTTCAGGCAGCAACGGAGGAGAACCCATGAGCTTCATCGATGACGACCGGCCGCAGAAGAAGACCGCCCACGAGATCGGCGCCGATCTCTCCATGCTTTCGGTGGACGAACTGAACGCGCGGGTGGATTTGCTGAAGGCGGAGATCGCCCGTCTCGAGGCCGAAGCCGCCCGCAAGGCTTCCGGGCGGCAGGCGGCGGAAAGCTTTTTCCGCTCGTAGTCCGATAAAACTCCGAAAATCAAGGCTGTAGGCGGATAAACGAGTTCGCCTCAAGTCTTACTTCGGCACAATGTTAATAAATTATTAAGCTTTATAAGGTATTACTGTACTCATCCGGATTTTCTCTGGATCTCAGACAGTTTTCCAAGCGGTGAATTGGTCTGATTTTTCTCCCTGTTTTACCTTGAGAGCCGCTTTTGCGGCTCTTCTTTTTCCTCTGGCCTGCGCTTCTCCACGAAACTGTGGAGATTAACCCTTTCTTAAGAAACGGCTTGCGCATTTGGGCTAATGATACCATCTTAAAGTCATAAAGACCGGGCTCGGAAACTTTTCCGTCGGTGCCCGCGTTACCTGAATATATGTAGCTGCGTGCAACAGGGACTATTGCGATGTCGGAAGTTGGATTGAACACGATCAGTTTTGCAGGTCGCGCCGCTGCATCCTCGCAGTTCAAGGCACTTTATGCGGAAGGCATGTCGCTGGTCGAAGAGACTGCCGCCTATCTGGATGGCCAGGGCCGCGCCGCTTCCAAGGTTCTGCCGCGGATGGCTTCAGTTCTCTACGCCGCAGAATCGATGCGTCTCACCACCCGCCTCATGCAGATGGCCTCCTGGCTGCTGTTGCAGCGCGCCGTCAACAATGGCGAAATGTCTCGCGACCAGGTGCTGGCCGAAAAGAACAAGGTTCGTCTCGATGGCTTCAACGTCGACCGCGCCGCGCCGGGCTGGGGCGACCTGCCGGAATCCTTCCGCGACCTCGTTGAGCGCTCGCTGCGTCTGCAGAACCGTATCGCCTTGCTCGACCGCGAGATCTACCGCCCGTCCGAAGCTGTGATCGTTCATGACAATCAGAACAGCGTCCAGGCCCAGCTTTCCCTACTCCAGACCGCCTTCGGCAACAACTGACCGTATCTGCGAGAATTCGATAAAAACCGGCCGCGTCTGCGGCCGGTTTTTATTTGCTTGCTAACTCAGCTATTTCCGAACATCGAGAACGCAAAAAAGCCCGGCAAAACCGGGCTCTCTTCAATTCCATCGAGCAAAAGCGATTAGAGGCCGAGGCCGCCGAAACGCTTGTTGAACTTGGAGACGCGGCCACCGCGGTCCATGAGCTGCTGGTTGCCGCCGGTCCAGGCCGGATGCGACTTGGAATCGATTTCGAGGTTCATGACAGCACCCTCCGAACCCCAGGTCGAGCGGGTTTCGTATTCGGTGCCATCGGTCATGACCACCTTGATCATGTGATATTCGGGATGGATGCCTGCCTTCATAACAATCTTCCTGCGCTACCGGAGTTCAATTTGCCGCATGCAGTTGCGGCCAAAGAACCGATTGAATAAATGAAGCCGCAGTCATGATGGCTACGGCTTCCCATTAGGATGCGGTGCCTATACATGAAGGACGCCTAGATAACAAGAGCCAGCAGGCCGCATTGAGCGGGTCCTGCGGGCGATCGGAGACGAGTTGGCAGAGCAGGCACGGGCTGAGGAAAACAAGAGGCGGTCGCTACGGCCGCTCGGCAGGCTGACGCCCTACGTCATACGGTATCGCGGCCTGGTGGCTGGCGCGTTGATGTCCTTGGCGCTTGCCGCCATCACCTCGCTGGCGCTGCCGCTCGCCGTGCGTCGCATGATCGACCATGGCTTCACCCAGTCCGACGGTCGGTTCATCAACAGCTACTTCGCCATGCTGATGATCATGGCTGTCGTGCTCGCGGTCGCAAGCGCGTTGCGCTATTATTTCGTCATCACCATCGGCGAGCGCATTGTCGCCGATCTTCGCCGCGATGTCTTTTCCCATGTGACGAGGCTGTCGCCCTCTTTCTTCGACGTCAACCAGTCCGGCGAAATCGTTTCGCGCCTGACCGCCGATACGACGCAGATCAAATCCGCCGTCGGCGCCACAGCCTCGGTGGCGCTCAGAAATCTCATCCTTTGTCTCGGCGCGATGGGCATGATGATCGTCACTTCGCCGAAGCTTTCCAGCCTTGTCATCGGAGCGATCCCGCTGATCGTCTTCCCGCTCGTCGCCTTCGGCCGCTCGGTGCGCAAGCGCTCACGCGCTGCCCAGGATACGCTTGCCGGTGCCTCCGCCTTCGCCAACGAGACGATCGCCGCGACCCGCACTGTCCAGGCCTTCAACGGCGAAGATGCCGCAGCGACGCGCTACGGCACCGCCGTCGAATCCGCCTACGAGGCTGCCCGCGCCGCCATCCGCTCGCGCGCGTTGCTGACCGGGATCGCCATCACGCTGATCTTCGGCAGCGTCGTCGCCGTGCTCTGGGTCGGCGCCCACAGCGTGCTCGCCGGGACGCTTTCGGCCGGCACGCTCGGCCAGTTCCTGCTCTATGCCGTCATCTCCGCCGGTTCGCTGGGCGCGCTGTCGGAGGTTTGGGGCGAACTCTCGCAGGCAGCCGGTGCTGCCGACCGGCTGACCGAGCTTCTCGACGAAGTCTCGCCGATCGTCGCCCCCGCCAGCCCGCAGGCTCTTCCTTCGCCCGGCCGTGGCCGCGTCGAATTTGCCGATGTGCACTTTGCCTATCCCTCGCGCCCCGGCAAATCGGCGCTGCATGGGTTGAGCTTCGCCATCACGCCGGGCGAGACGGTCGCCATCGTCGGCCCTTCCGGCGCCGGCAAGAGCACTGTCTTCTCGCTGCTGCTGCGCTTCTACGATCCGCAGCTGGGCAGCGTGAAAATCGACGATGTCGACGCTCAGCTTACGACGCCGGACGAGCTGCGCCAGCGCATTGCCATCGTACCCCAGGATGTCACCATCTTTGCCGCCTCGATCCATGATAACATCGCCTTCGGCCGTCCCGGAGCCTCGCATGACGAGATCCGCGCAGCAGCCCTTGCGGCCCAGGCCGATGAATTCATCACGCGGCTGGATCAGGGTTACCAGACCGAGGTCGGCGAACGTGGCATTACCCTCTCCGGCGGCCAGCGCCAGCGCATCGCCATCGCTCGCGCCATCCTGAAGAACGCGCCGGTGCTGCTGCTCGACGAGGCGACCTCCGCGCTAGACGCCGAAAGCGAGACGCTGGTGCAAAAGGCACTCGACGGCCTGGTGGACGGCCGCACGACGCTCGTCATCGCCCATCGCTTAGCAACCGTATTGAAGGCCGACCGCATCCTCGTCATGGATCAGGGCCGCATCGTCGAGGAGGGCACCCACCAGAGCCTGATCCGCCATGGCGGCATCTATGCGCGGCTGGCGCGGCTGCAATTCGACGCCGCCAACGAGGATGTGCTCGCTGCCACGAAATAGCCACTCGCGTTTTCCGGGCGCATGAACGACTAGCGCCTCACAATCCGGCCGCAATCTCTTGGATGAAGTCCAGAAACGCTCTGACCTTTGCCGGAGGGAGATGGCGCGAGGGCTGATAAGCATAGAGCGGATAAAGCTCCTCCGACCAGTCCGGAAGGATCCGCACCAGTTCACCACGTGCCAGGAAGGGTGCAAGACCCACGGCGAGGCTCTGGAACACCCCCTGGCCCGCCACACAGGCGGACACCGCGACGGAAGGATCATCCAACACCAGCCGGCTGGACATCTTGACCTCGACGAGCTCGCCGCCTCGGTGGAACTCCCACGGAAACGGCAATCCCGTCTGTGGATCGCGGAAGCGGAGCGCCTCGTGGTGGGCGAGATCATAGGGCGACCGCGGTTGGCCATGGCGTTTGAGATAAGCCGGCGCGGCAACCGTCAGGATCGGTGTTTCGAGGAGCTTGCGCACGATGAGCGATGACCCATCCGGTGGCCCGAAGCGCACCGCCACATCGACGCCCGCCATCATCTCCTCCCGGTAGTTGCTGGTGAACAAATCGACCGACAGAAGCGGATAACGCACCAGAAACTGCTGGAGCGTCGCCGCGAGGACCATTCGGGCGAACCAGGGGTCAACGGATACGCGCAGTCGGCCACGCACGACCGCCGCAGCGCCCGCCGCCTCTGCCGCCGCCTCGTCGAGACCGGCAAGGAGCGGCATCACCTGCGCGTGGAAGCGCCGTCCTTCCTCGGTGAGGCTGACCTCGCGCGGGTTGCGGTCGAAGAGGCGGACGCCGACCCGCGCCTCCAGACGCGCCACCGCCCGGCTCACCCCCGACGGCGTGAGGCCGAGCATCTCGGCCGCCCGCGCGAAATTTCCAGCCTCCGTGACAGCCGCAAGGACGCCGACGCCGGTTAGAAGCCGCGTGTCGAAAGCCATTCTATCCCTCCTTGCCAGCGTCGATGTCGGAAGGACGCTTCCCGATATGATGGTGATTTTTAATCACTATAACATTGATATTAATGCGCGTGAATCACTCCATGATGCGGCGTACAAAAGCGGGACCACAACGCCATCGTGGGCAAGCGGCTACCAGCCGGCTTTCCTGCGATCCCCGCGCCGGGCTCGCCTGATCACCGCGCGAGCCCCAACTTCAGGAGAACCGACATGTACGCAATCACCGGAATCACCGGCAAGGTCGGCGGCGCCCTCGCTAGCGCCCTGCTTGCCGACACGCTGCCCGTCCGCGCCGTCCTGCGTGACCGGGCCAAGGCGGCCGAATGGTCGGCGATGAACTGCGAGGTCGCACTCGCCGAGATGGACGATGCGGTGAGTCTCGCCGCCGCCTTCCGCGGTGCCGAGGGCGTCTTCATCCTGCCGCCATCGGAATTCGATCCCAAACCCTGCTTTCCCGAAGCGCGGAGCGTGGTCGAGGCGCTGGTGGCCGCTCTGACCGAGGCGCGTCCCGCCAAGATCGTCTGCCTGTCGGCCATTGGGGCGGACGCGCCGCATGAGAACCTTTTGACCCAGCGCACGCTGCTGGAGCAGGCTCTCGGCGAACTCGGTTTGCCGATTACCTTCCTGCGGCCCAGTTGGTTCATGGAGAATGCCCTGTGGGACATCCCAGCCGCGCGTGACGAAGGCGTCCTGCGCAGCTTCCTGCAGCCGGCCGACAAAACCTTTCCGATGGTCGCGACGCAAGATGTCGGGCGCACGGCGGCCGCACTCTTGCGCGAGAACTGGAGCGGGACGCGGGTCGTCGAATTGGAAGGGCCGGCCCGCGTATCGCCGCAAGACATCGCTTTCGCCTTCACGAGAGCCCTCGGACATCCCGTCGGGGTCGAGATTCTGGCGCGCGACAGCTGGGAGCAGATCTTCCGCGCTCAGGGCGCTCGGAACCCGCAGTCCCGTATCCGCATGCTCGACGGCTTCAACGAGGGCTGGATCGCCTTCCAAGACCAGGGCAAGTCGGCGGTCAAGGGCACCGTGACACTCGCAAGCGTCATCGCGGAACTGGTCGGCCAGAGCCGCCCCGAGGCGGCCGACTGACAGCGGCCAGCCTCGCCGGAGAAGCATCGGTGGGGCTGCGCAAGCTCGGATTCGACGACGAGGATCGCGCAGCCGTCGCGGCGCTGCTGAAGGATCAACGCTTCGTTCGGCCACCGTTTGCCCCGGACTGGGATGCTCTCGGCTGAGCGTCCGACGATGCGCGAGCGGGAAACGTGTCGCCGAATACCCATAAAGTCTGGCTCCCCCGCACCTCCCTGCGGTTGTCTTTCGTGCCTCCTGCCCTAAGCTCTACATTCCCCGGGGTGGGGAATATCGCTATCGAAATTCTTGGGAGGAGATAGGAATGGCGCCTTTCGATATGACGCGACGTGCGGGCCTTGCGCTCGGTTTCGGCGTGCTTGCGGCCCTTGCCGCCGGCACATCAGCCGCTGCCGCGGATTTTCCCGATCGTGCGATCACCATGGTCGTGCCCTTCGCGGCCGGCGGCTCGACCGATGTCGTTGCCCGCATCGTCGCGCAGAAGATGTCGGAGGATCTCGGCCAGCAGGTGATCGTCCAAAACGTCGCTGGCGCCGGCGGCAATCTCGGCGCGGATAACGTCGCCCGTGCTGAACCTGACGGCTACACCATTCTGATGGGCACCGTCGCGACCCACGCGCTCAATCCGCTGATCCTCAAGTCGACCCCCTATGATCCCGAGAAGGATTTCGCGCCGGTCTCACTGCTTGTCGTCGTGCCGAACGTGCTGGTCGTCAATCCGGAATTGCCGGCAAAGACCGTGCAGGGACTGGTCGCGCTGCTGAAGGCCGAGCCCGACAAATACAGCTATGCCTCGTCGGGCAACGGCACGCCGCTGCATCTTTCCGGCGAGCTCTTCAAAGCCATGGCTGGCGTCAGCATGCAGCACATTCCCTATAAGGGCGCCGGACCGGCATTGAACGACGTCATCGGCAATCAGGTGCCGATTATGTTCGACAACCTGCCCTCTTCGTCGAGCCACATCAAGGCCGGCACTTTGCGGGCGCTGGCAGTGACCACGGCCGAGCGCGCGCCCTCCTTTCCCGACGTGCCGACGATCGCCGAGTCAGGCATAGCAGGTTACGAGACCTATACCTGGAATGCGCTTTTCGCGCCGGCTAAGACGCCGAGCGAGGTCGTGATGCGCCTCAACGCCTCGGCCAATAAGGCGCTTAAAGACCCCGCCGTTGCCGAAAGGATGAAGGAATTCAGCGCCACCATCGTCGGCTCGACGCCGGAGCAACTCGGCGCCCATGTGAAGGCCGAGCTCGCCAAATGGGGACCGGTGGTCAAGGGCGCGAACATCCAGATGGAGTGACGGCGGCGGCGCAGACGCTTTCGCTTGCGTCCGATGGAAATCGTGGCAATTGGACGCTGAGCAGCCAATTCTAATTAAGGCAGTGGAAAAGCTCGCCATTTTGATCTAGCCTCCCTGACGCTGATGGTTGCAATTCAGCGTTTCGGGAGACATCCATGTATAAATTCGAAGTTTATAAGGATAAGGCCGGCGAGTTCCGCTTCCGCTTCAAGGCATCGAACGGGGAAGCCATGTTCTCGTCCGAAGGCTACAAGGCGAAGGCGTCCGCCATGAGTGCTATCGAATCGATCAAGAAGAACACGCCAGGTGCCGACGTCATCGACCAGACGAAGGCCGAAGCCTGAACAGGATGGCAGCGGCGGCGTGAAACGCCGCCCTGCCTCTCCGCGCGGCCGATAAGCAGCGCTGGCGCCTCGAGCCCGGCCTATTTGCTTGTGATCTCCGCGCCACTTCTCTTTTTTGCAGATTTCTTGAAAACCATGTCGAAATGGCCGTTGGCCGCGCCTCATTGTCTCGGAACGGCTGAACCGCTCCTCCGGGAGTCACGGCTGTCGGGATGTTCCCGATATCGCGATGCCCGGATCAACGCCACAACGAGATCAGGAGTTTTTCATGCAATATGCTCTTATCATTCGCGAAGCCGCCGAGGATTTCGCCAGTCGCAGCGATCCCGCCTATCGCGACGGCTGGGTCGCCTACAGCAAGGCGCTCGCCCAGGCTGGGATCATGACCGGAGGCGCCGGGCTGACAGGCCCGGAGACAGGCACGATCGTGCGTCGCAAAGGTCAGGAACACGATGTTCAAGACGGACCCTATCCGGAAGGCAAGGAACAACTCGGCGGCTTCTATCTGATCGACGTTCCCGACATCGACACCGCACTCGAATGGGCGACCCGCGTGCCGATCTCCGACAAGGGGTCGGTCGAGGTGCGCCCGCGCCTGCAGATGTGAGGCGGTAATGCCGTCCGATGCCGGTCGCGCTGCCGAAAAGGTAGCGCGACAGTCCTACGGCAAGCTGATCGCCTTCCTCGCCGCCCGCTCGCGCGACATGCCGGCGGCGGAAGACGCATTGTCGGAAGCGCTGGCTTCGGCCCTTCGTGTCTGGCCGGAGCGCGGCGTTCCCGGCAACCCGGAAGCCTGGCTGCTGGTGGCCGCGCGCCGCAACCTCATGCAGGCGGCCCGCCACCGTACCGTCGAGACCAATGCGCAAACGACGATATCGCTCGCCTTCGAGGAGGCGGAGGAACGTATGAATGATGCTGGCCACGCCGTCTTTCCCGATGAGCGGCTGAAGCTGCTCTTCGCCTGCACCCATCCCGCCATCGACAGCTCCGTGCATACGGCGCTGATGCTGCAGACCGTTCTCGGCATCGAGGCGAGAACCATCGCACGGACCTTCGTCGTTTCGCCGGAGACGATGAGCCAGCGGCTGGTGCGGGCCAAGGTGAAGATCCGCGATGCCGGCATTCCCTTCGCCATCCCGCCTCGCCCGGCTCTAGCAGGGCGGCTCGCCGCCGTGCTTTCGGCGATCTACGCCGCCTACGGCCTCGGATGGGACGGTCTCGACGGCGTAGAAGAACACCATTCGCTTGCCGGCGAAGCGATCTGGCTCGGCCGGGCGCTTCTGACGGTGCTGCCGGACGAGCCGGAGGCGATCGGCCTCCTGTCGCTGATGCTTCAGTGCGAGGCCCGCCACAAGGCCCGGCGCGACAGCGATGGCCGATATGTGCCGCTGGACGAGCAAGATACGGCTGCATGGAACGCGATCATGATAGCCGAAGCGGATGCCCTGCTGCGCAAGGCCGGAGGTTTCGACCATTTCGGCCCCTTTCAGTGCCAGGCGGCGATCCAATCCGTGCATGCGGCGCGCCGGCTTTCGGGAACGACCGACTGGCAGGCGCTGACGACACTCTACGCGGCACTGGTGATGATGAAACCGACGCTCGGCGCACGCGTCAGCCAGGCTGCGGTGATCGGCAGAGCCTCGAACGCCGCCGCCGGCCTGGAACAGCTCGACAAGCTCGACCCGCGCGACGTTGCGGCATATCAGCCCTATTGGGCCGTGCGAGCCTTTCTTCTGGCACGGACCGGCGACGATGCCGCCGCAGCCGACGCTTACATGGCGGCGATCGGCCTCAGCGACAGCCCCGCGGTGCGCGATTTTCTCGCCGACCGGCTGAAGGAGGCGCGGCAGTCCATGCCAAGCTGATCACTTTTCGGTCAGCTTCAGCTCGATGCGGCGGTTGGTGGCGCGTGCATCCGGTGTTTCGCCCGGCGCGATCGGCTGGAACTCGCCGAAGCCGGCGGCAACAAGCCGGTCGGCCGGCACACCCTGTGCGATCAGAAACTTGACAACCGAAATCGCGCGAGCCGAAGAGAGTTCCCAATTGTCGCGATAGCGGCCGGTTCCGCCAAGCGGCACATTGTCAGTATGGCCGTCGACGCGCAGCACCCAGTTGATCTCCGGCGGAATTTCCTTGGCAAGGTCGAGAAGGGCCGCGGCAAGTTTTGCCATTTCGGCCTGCCCCTCCGGGTTGAGATCGGCGCCGCCCGAGGGAAACAGCACTTCCGATTGGAAGACGAACCGATCGCCGACGATGCGGATATTCTCGCGGTCGGAAAGGATCTCGCGCAGACGGCCGAAGAAGTCGGAGCGGTAGCGGTTCAGCTCCTGGACGCGCGCGGCGAGCGCAACATTGAGGCGGCTGCCCAGATCAGCGATCTTGGTCTGCGACACCCGGTCTTTCTGCTCCGACGCCTGAAGGGCGGCTTCGACGGCGGCGATCTGGCTGCGAAGCGCGGCGATCTGCTGATTCAGCAGTTCGACCTGGCTGAGCGCCCGCTCGCTCACCTGCTTCTGCTCGTCGAGCTCCTGCGTCATCGAGCCGATCCGCTTCTGCGCCGCATCTTGGCCACCCGATCCGGCACTCAGCAATGCTTGCAGCCGCGAACGATCGCCCTCGGCACTGGCAAGCGAGGCCTGCAGATTGGCGACCGAATCCTGGAGGTCCTGGTTGCTGCCCTTTTCGAGCGCAAGAAGCTGCGTCAGCTCGTTGATCTGGCTGTTGAGGCGACTGAGCACCTCATCGCGTCCGGTAATCTCGCGGCTGAGGATGAACTGTCCGACGACGAACACCGTCAGCAGGAACATGATTGAGATGAGCAGCGTCGACAGCGCGTCGACGAAGCCCGGCCAGTAATCCACCGTGCGTTCACGGCGCCGGTTGCGGGCAAGAGCCATGGCTTACTTGCCCTCGCTCTTTTCTGTCTGGCTGGCGCGGTCGCGCATGCGCTCGCCCCGGTCGCCCGCACGCTCCTGCACGCCAATGCGTTCGGCCAGTCGGTCGAGCGTGCGGCGCATCGCCTTCGCCTCGTCCTGCTGTGCCTCGATCCAGTCGCGCAGCATCTGCTGCTCGTTGCGCATGTTCTTGACGAGACCCTGAATGCCTTCAGCAAGGCTCGCCATGGCAGCGACGGAGCGCTGGCTGCCGGCGCCGCCCTCTTCGGAGACCTTGCGCAGATAATCGGAGAGCTCACGCATGTCCTCCGAGGAAGCCCCGGAAACGGCCTCGAGGGCGGGTGCCAGATCGGAACCGACATCGGTGACCGATGAGAGCCAGTTTTCCAGCTCCATGTAGAACCGATTCTGCGCGCGGCCGGCCTGCAGGTCGAGGAAGCCGAGAATGAGAGAACCGGAGAGGCCGAGCAGCGAGGAGGAGAAGGCCTGGCCCATGCCCGAAAGCGGCGTGGAAAGCCCTTCCTTCAGCGCCGAGAGCACGTCCCCCGTCCCGTTCGAGCCGGCATCGAGCGACTGAATGACGATGCTGATCGAACCGATCGTGCCGATGAGGCCCCAGAAGGTGCCGAGCAGGCCGAGGAAGACAAGCAGGCCGATCAGGTAGCGCGAGACATCGCGCGATTCGTCGAGGCGGGTGGCGATCGAATCGAGGATCGAGCGCAGCGTCGTCGTAGACAGCGCAGACTTGCGGCTGCCGATGAGCGCCCGCATCGGCGCAAGCAGCCGCGGATTGCGGTTGACCTTGTCGGCGCTGCCGGCGGCGCGGAACGAGTTGAACCAGCGCACTTCGGGGCGAAGCGCCAGTACATGGTTGAAAACAAGAATGATTCCGACCGCGAGAACGCCGACGATCAGGCCGTTGAGGCCCGGATTGTGCATGAAGGCGGTCTGCGTCTGGCGGAAAAGGATGGCGGCGATAAAGCCGACGATGACGAGGAAAAGCAGCATCGTCCAGAGAAACGGCATGGGGCTCGAAAGCCTGTAGGCATAACCGCCGGCCGTCTTTTCGGTGGAGCCGATCTCCGCCACATTCACATTTTCCATAGGGTCCGCTGCCTCCGGAGTCATTGCTGGCGGAGACTAGAGCAACATTGTGCCGAATTGAAGTATGCCGGGGCGAAAACCGTGACTTTACAACAGCCAGATTTTCGTTCGCCTACTTGGCGGGAATTGGTCGCTTGACGACTTCGATCAACGCCTTGTGGATAGCTTCGTTGCCGGCGACGATCGCTCCGCTCTCCAGAATGGCCGTCCCACCGTACCAATCGGTGGCAAACCCACCGGCTTCGCGGATGAGCAGGATGCCGGCTGCCACGTCCCAGGGCGCAAGCTCCACCTCCCAGAAACCGTCGAAACGCCCCGCCGCGACATAGGCGAGGTCGAGCGTCGGCGAACCGAGGCGGCGGATGCCCGCCACTTCGCCCATCACGTGGCGAAGCTCGACCAGAAACTTGCCGTGATTGCGCTTGCCGAGCGCCGGCACGCCGCAGCCGATGACGCAATCCGACAGCGCGCGGCGCGCGGCGACGCGCAGGCGCCGGTCGTTGAGGAAGGCGCCGCCGCCGCGCTCGGCGGTGTAGAGCTCGTCGGTCGCCGGATTGAAGACGACGGCGGCAACGATCTCGCCGTTGCGTTCGAGCGCAATCGAGACAGCGAAGGCCGGGATGCCGTGCAGGAAGTTGGTCGTCCCGTCGAGCGGGTCGACGATCCAGCGATGCGCCCCGTCCGTGCCCTTGATCTCCTCACTTTCCTCACCGAGGAAACCATAGGTCGGACGCGCCTTGAGCAGCTCTTCTCTGACGATCTTTTCGGCCTTGCGGTCGGCGGTGGAAACAAAGTCGCCCGGTCCCTTCACGGAAACCTGCAGGTTCTGCACTTCGCCGAAATCACGTCCCAGCGATTTTCCTGCCTTGAGGGCAGCCTGAACCATGACATTGAGAAGAGCTGAACGGGCCATTGGCGCATTTCCTTGGGACTGATACGGGGTGCGCGCTGCCAGGGGCGGGAAGTGTCCCTGAACATGCATGACAGGCAGCGCTGCAAAGATTGGCGGCCTCAAGACCACAAAATCAGGGAAATTTCAAGGGGACACACGCATGGCTGCCCTGCGGCGCCAGAAACCATCAATTTTATTCTGGACAGATCAGTCCAATAACGGTAAAAGCTTTGACATGGCACGACACAAGGAATTCGATCGCAACATCGCACTTCACGCCGCAATCGGCGTATTTTCCGAGCACGGCTATGAAGGCACCTCAACCGAGAAACTGCTGACGGCGATGAAGATCAGCCGGCAAAGCATGTACGACACATTCGGCGACAAGCGCGGTCTCTATCTGGAAGCGCTGACACGCTACAATACCGAAAGCACCGGCAAGATCATGGCCGATCTTCACCGCGAAGGCCGGCCAATCGAGGCACTGGAAGGCGCGCTCGTCGCCTTCGCCTCGCGCCCCGCCGCCGAGGCGCGGCGCGGCTGCCTCGGCGTCAGCGCCATCTGCGAATTCGGCCGCACCGATGCCAAGATTGCAGCTCTTACCGACAGCGCCGGCCACGCGCTTCACTCGGCGATCGAGAGCCTTCTCGACGAGGCTCAAAGGGCCGGAGAACTCGGAACCGATATCGATATCGCCGACGCCATTCAATTTCTCGGCTCTGCTCTGTCGGGCATGAAAATCAGCGCCCGAAACGGCGCCTCACCCGATATACTTCGCGGCATCGCACGCATGGCAATCAGAAGCCTCCGCTGACGAAAGGGCACCACCGAGGTGACTTTTCCATGATCAATTCTAGACTGATCGATCTAAAAACAAAGGAAACCTGCATGTCTCAATCTCTTTCAACCAAGATCGCCCTCGTTACCGGCGGCGCACGCGGCATCGGTGCCGCCATCGTCCGAAGGCTCGCCGCTGATGGCGCAGCCGTCGCCTTCACCTATTCGAGTTCCGAGCACAAGGCGAAGGCGATCGTCGCCGAGCTGGAGGCTGCCGGCAGCAGGGCGCTGTCGATCCGGGCCGACAGTGCCGATGTGAAAGCCGTGCAGGACGCAGTCGCACTGACAGCCGAGCATTTTGGCGGGCTCGACATTTTCGTCAGCAATGCCGGCATCCTCATCCTCAACCCGCTCGACCAATATTCGCTCGAGGATTTCGACCGCATGTTCGCCGTCAATGTCCGGGCCGCTTTCGTCGGCATCCAGGCAGCGGCTAAGCACATGAAGGAGGGCGGCCGCATCATCACCATCGGCAGCGTCACCGCCGATCGCAGCGGCTTTCCGACATCTTCGGTCTACAGCATGACGAAGGGCGCGATCGCCTCGATGACCCGCGGCCTTGCCCGCGATCTGGGCCCGCGCAGCATCACCGTCAACAATATCCAGCCCGGCCCAACCGCAACCGATATGAACCCCCACGAGGATGATCACGAGCGCCTCAAACCGCTGATGGCGCTCGGCAGACTGGGCGAAGACCGCGAGATCGCCGGTCTTGCCGCCTATCTCGCAAGCGCGGAAGCCGGCTTCGTCACTGGCGCTAGCCTGACGATCGATGGAGGATATCTCGCCTGATCCGGACGGAGCACATAAAAGCCGGCGGCATGGCGATATCGCCGGCTTTTTCGCGTTCGGTCGAAACGGACCTCAGAACTTCTGCTGCGTCATCAGCACTTCGCGAGCGATCTGATCGAGCGGCAGGATACGGTCGACGCCGCCCTTGGCGATCGCCTCCTTCGGCATGCCGAAAACAATGGAGCTCGCCTCGTCCTGCGCCACCGTGTAGGCGCCGGCCTGATGCATTTCCAGCATGCCGCGCGCACCGTCATCGCCCATACCGGTCATGATGATCCCCATGGCATTCGAACCGGCCGAGCGCGCTGCCGAACGGAAGAGCACGTCGACGGAAGGCCGGTGCCGCGACACCAGCGGCCCGGTCTTCACGCTCACATAATAACGCGCACCCTGGCGTTCGAGCAGCATGTGCTTGTCACCAGGTGCGATCAGCACATGGCCGCGCAGCACCGGATCGCCATCGACGGCTTCCTTGACCTCGACCTCGCAGAGACCGTTCAGCCGTTTGGCGAAGGCCGCGGTGAATTTCTCCGGCATATGCTGGACGATTACCATGCCAGGCGCATTTGCCGGCAGTTCTTCCAGGAACTCGCGCAGCGCTTCGGTGCCGCCGGTGGAAGCGCCGACGCAGACCACCATCTCCGTCGTCTTCGCCATGGCCCGCCCCGTCGGCGGCGGCAGCATCACATCCGCCGTCAGCTTCTTGGCCGGCCCCTCCGCGGCAGCCGAGCGGATGGTTCCGGCGGCCCTCCGCGCGTTGGAAAGCCGCGCATGCGAGGCGCTCTTGACGACTTCGCGAATACGCATGGCATCTTCGGCGAGGCCGTCGGCGGCCCCGATCTTCGATTTCAGAATGACGTCGACGGCACCGGCCTCCAGCGCCTGGATCAGGGTTTCCGAGCCCGCTTCCGTCAGCGACGAGCACATCACGACCGGGATCGGCCGCTGCGCCATCAGTTTGCGCAGGAAAGTGATGCCGTCCATGCGCGGCATCTCCACATCGAGCGTGATGACATCGGGGATATCCTCCTGCAGCTTCCGCGCCGCCATGAACGGGTCGGATGCCACCGCCATGATCTCGATATCGGGATCCTGCTCCAGCACATGCGCCAGCGTCTGGCGGATGCTGGCGGAATCGTCGATAATCAGTACGCGGATTTTCTTAGCCATGAAGCCTCTAGATACGCTGAAACACCGTGTTCGAGACCTGCTTCAACGGCAAGTCGAAGCCGGTGATCGATTCGGAATGACCGATGAACATGTAGCCGCCCTTCGCCAGGCAGTTGCAGAGGCGGTTGAGCACGCCGGCCTGGGTCTGCTTGTCGAAATAGATTAGCGCGTTGCGGCAGAAGATAATGTTCATCGCCTCGCCAATCGGGTATTTCTCGTCCATCAGGTTCATGCGGGCAAAACCCACCCTGCTGCGCAGTTTCGGCGTGATGCGCACCTCCCGCCGACCCGGCTGTTTGGCTGTCAGCACGTATTTGCGCTGCAGGTCGCGCGGCACGGGCGCGATCAAATCCTCCGGATAAATGCCTCGGCGCGCCGTCTGCAGCACGTCGGTGGAAAGGTCGGTGGCAAGCACGTTGTAGGAGACGTCGCTGCGGCTTTCGGCGAATTCGGCCAACACCATCGCCATCGTATAGGGCTCCGCCCCCGTCGAACAGGCAGAACTCCAGGTGCGGATGGTTCGCACGCCGCTATTGGCGATCGCCGGCAACGCCACTGTCTGCAGATAGTTGAAATGCTTGGCTTCGCGGAAGAAGTCGGTCTTGTTGGTTGTGACCACATCGATCAGGTAGACGGCTTCCTGGGCGAGGCCGTCATGATAGAACAGGAAGTCGCAATAATCATCGAAGGTCGAATGGTTGGTCGCACGAAGGCGGCGCCTCAGCCGCCCTTCGAGCATCGTCAGCTTGGTCGGCGGCATCTTGATGCCGCTATAGTCGTAAATGAACCGGGCAAGCTTGTCGAAATTGCGCTTGCTGATCCGGTCGCCCGGCAATTGGGTTTCCACCGCTGCTGCCATACTCATAGAACGCCGTACTCCAAGTTGATAACGCGGTCAGGCGGCCGATTGCAGCGCCGAGGCGTCCTCGCGCGACAGCAACCGGGCAAGATCGATGATGACGACGAAGCCGTTTTCGCGGCGAACGACGCCGGCAATATAATCCGAGCGCCAGCGCACGCCGATGTCGGGGGCCGCCTCGATCTGCTCGCGCCGGAACGGCGTGACCTCGAAGACGCGGTCGGCGACAAGGCCGAGCGTCAGCAGCCGGCTTTCCATTGGCACGTCGAGCACGAGCACCCGTGTGTGCGGCGTCGGCACGGTCTTGGCCATGCCGAGCTTCAATCGAAGATCGATCGTCGGCACGCCCTGCCCGCGCACATCGCGCAGGCCGAGCAGATAGTCGGGACCATTCGGAATCTTGAAAGCTTCCGCATAGTCGAGGATTTCCCGTACCACCTCTACCGGCACGGCGAAGATCTCCTCGCCGAGGCTGAAGGTCACGAATTGCGCTTCCAGAGATGTCGTGGCCATGATCATGCGCTTTCCTTGAATTCGGCGTCCCCATCATCGGGACCGCCCATGGAGAGATCGAGAGCGAAACCTTTCAGCCGCGCCTGCTGGCCAGAGATGCTGTTGGCGGCCGACTTCTTAGCGCTGGGCTTGCGGCCGGCGACGGGAGCCGGGCTGCGGACCGTCATACGGGCAGCCGGCATGCGGGACGGACGGTTGCCAGCGGCATCGACCTTGAAGAAGGCGATCGACGCCTGCAGTTCTTCGGCCTGCGAGGCTAGTTCCTCGGAAGTTGCCGACATCTGCTCTGAGGCGCCGGCATTCTGCTGCGTGACCTTGTCGAGCTGCTGGATCGCTTCGTTGATTTGCGAGGCGCCGATATCCTGTTCGCGGCAGGCGGCACTGATCTCGGAGACCAGCTCGGCCGTCTTGCGGATGTCGGGGACCAGCCGACCAAGCATGTCGCCGGCTTCCTGAGCGGCCTTGACCGTATCGCCCGACATCGAGCTGATTTCGGCGGCCGCCGATTGGCTGCGTTCGGCAAGCTTGCGCACCTCTGAGGCGACCACCGCAAAACCCTTGCCGTGTTCGCCGGCACGCGCTGCTTCGACCGCGGCATTCAGAGCCAGCAGGTCGGTCTGGCGGGCGATCTCCTGGACGATGCCGATCTTCTGGGCGATGGTGCGCATGGCGTCGACCGCACGCGTCACCGCTTCGCCGCTCATCTCCGCATCCTTGGCCGACTGGCGGGCGATCTTTTCGGTCTGCGCCGCGTTGTCGGCGTTCTGCTTGATGTTGGCGGCCATCTCCTCCATCGAAGCGGAAGCCTCTTCGGCCGAAGCGGCCTGTTCGCTCGCGCCCTGCGAAACCTGCTCGGAGCTCGAAGACAGTTCCTGGCTGCCGGCCGAAACATTTTCCGCGGCCGCGGCCGCATCGGAGACCACGCCGCGCAGGCGCTCGACCATCTGCTCGAGCGCTATGCCGAGCATATCCTTGTCGGAAAGCGGTTTGGGCGACACCGTCAGGTCGCCGTTCGAAATCTGGTTGGCGATCTCTGCGGTGTTGCGAAGATTACCCGTCATGACGTTGATCGTGTTGACGAGATCCTTGATCTCGTCGTTGCTCTTGATCTCGGCCTTCTGGTTCAGGTCGCCTATGGCGACCGCGTTGGCAACGTTCATGATCTTGCGCAGGCCGCTGTTGATTCCGAGCGCGATCCACAATGCGGCGGCAAAGGCGATGACGGAAGCGGCGATAGCGATGCCGATCAGCAGGTTCTTGGTGGAGCCATAAAGGCTTTCGGTGTCGTCATCGGCCTGCGTCATCGCCTTCTGCTGCTGCGTAACGAGCGCCGCGAAGACGTCTTCCAGTTCCGCGACGAGGGCGCGAACCTCTCCTGACGACAGGGCATTGGCCGCTGCTCTGTCACCACTTTCCTGGATGGAGGCAACCTGGTGGGAGCCTTCGGTGAAGCGCTTGGCCAGTTCGATCAGCCTATCCCACATGGGCTTGCCGTCAGCAGTTGCAAGCTGTTGGCCGCTCGCCGCGAAGGCGAGCATTTCATCCATGCTCCTCGCCGAGTTCTGATAATTCTTCCTGGCCACCTCGGGATCCATTTCCAGAAGGGCATTCTTCTGCCAGCGAATGCCATTGAGCTCCGCGGCTTTTGCTTCCAGGGCCAGTTCCAGGTTCTTTGCGGGACCCGAGATGAGGTTGCCGACGGCATCGTTGAGTGAACTGAGACTGATGATTCCATATACCGCGCTGCCCACCAGCAACAGTATGACAAAGCCGAATGCGGCTGCGAGCTTAAGTTTAATCGTAATACGCATCTCAATGTTCCTCTCTGAGAGCGAGGCAATAAATATGGACCAAGGGGCGCGGCATCATGCAGCAAAGAAATTCTGGTAGGCGAAGACATGCCACGGAAGGAAGTTGACAGACTTCCATGCCGGCATGCGCGTGCCGGAAGCGTGTGTCGCGGGCGAGCTGACTGGCCCACGACAATTCGCACGGGAGCGCATAGCGCTTCCCCAGGGAGCGCTATGCGCTCTCCCTGAACTCGTCATCGGCCGTGTCGGGACCACCCATCGACATGTCGAGGGCAAATCCCTTCACGCGGGCCTGCTGACCGGCGACCGTATTGGCGGGTGACTTGGTGCCCGGCTTGCGCGGTACGGGCTGAGGCCGGCTGCGGACCGCGGCTTTTGCAGCTGGCGCACGCTCACGGCGCCTGCCCACCATATCGACCTTGAAGAAGGCGATCGACGTCTGCAGCTCTTCGGCCTGCGAGGCTAGTTCCTCGGAAGTTGCCGACATCTGCTCGGAGGCACCGGCATTCTGCTGCGTCACCTTGTCGAGCTGCTGAATCGCTTCGTTGATTTGCGAGGCGCCGATATCCTGTTCGCGGCAGGCGGCACTGATCTCGGAAACCAGCTCGGCCGTCTTGCGGATGTCGGGCACCAGCCGACCGAGCATGTCGCCGGCTTCCTGAGCGGCCTTGACCGTATCGCCCGACATCGAGCTGATTTCGGCGGCCGCCGATTGGCTGCGTTCGGCAAGCTTGCGCACCTCTGAGGCGACCACCGCAAAACCCTTGCCGTGTTCGCCGGCACGCGCTGCTTCGACCGCGGCATTCAGAGCCAGCAGGTCGGTCTGGCGGGCGATCTCCTGGACGATGCCGATCTTCTGGGCGATGGTGCGCATGGCGTCGACCGCACGCGTCACCGCTTCGCCGCTCATCTCCGCATCCTTGGCCGACTGGCGGGCGATCTTTTCGGTCTGCGCCGCGTTGTCGGCGTTCTGCTTGATGTTGGCGGCCATCTCCTCCATCGAAGCGGAAGCCTCTTCGGCCGAAGCGGCCTGTTCGCTCGCGCCCTGCGAAACCTGCTCGGAGCTCGAAGACAGTTCCTGGCTGCCTGNGATGGTGCGCATGGCGTCGACCGCACGCGTCACCGCTTCGCCGCTCATCTCCGCATCCTTGGCCGACTGGCGGGCGATCTTTTCGGTCTGCGCCGCGTTGTCGGCGTTCTGCTTGATGTTGGCGGCCATCTCCTCCATCGAAGCGGAAGCCTCTTCGGCCGAAGCGGCCTGTTCGCTCGCGCCCTGCGAAACCTGCTCGGAGCTCGAAGACAGTTCCTGGCTGCCTGAAGAGACGTTGTCGGCGGCCGACAGGGCATCGGCAACGACGCCGCGCAGGCGTTCGATCATAATGTTGACGTTGCCGAGAAGCTCGCCGATTTCGTCGCGGCTGGTGATATCGGCCATCTTCGTCAGATCGCCTTCCGACACTTCGCGAACCACGGTATTGGCCCGGCTAAGGCCCTTGCTGATCGTGCTGGCGATCCAGAAGGCGGTAATGGCCGCAATCAACAGGGCAAAGGCAGCCACCGCCATCATCATCGTGCGTGTGGTCGCATACTGCGCGTCGGCGTTATCGTCCGCAGCCTTCATGCGCTGCTTTTCGAGTGCCAGGATTTCGCCGAGCGTCGAGTCGATATCGTTGGCGGCGGCCCGGGCTGCCGTGACAGAGATGGTATTTGCGCCTTCGGCGTTACCGGCCTTCACATAGTCGCGGATCTGGTCGTCGGCTGCATTGAATGTCTTGGAAAGTTCGGCGATGCGCGCCCAGCGAACCTTGCCTTCTTCCGTTGCCAGCGCCAGCACCTGGCTGAAGGCATCGGTGAATTCCTTGCGGGCCTGATTGCCCTTTGCGATCGCACCGGCCGTCTCGTCGGCAGTGCGGGCGGTGAGCAAGTTTTTCTGCTGACGAATGGCCTCGAGCTGGGCGATGTTGATTTGCTGCGCCAGGTCGAGACGGGCTGCCGGACCGGCGATGAGATTGCCGATCGTATCGTTCAGCGATCCAAGGCTGACGATGCCGTAGGCAGCGGTGCCCATCAGCATGAGGATGATGAAGGTGAACGCGGTCACCAGTTTTGTATTGATGGTCAATCGCATCGGTTTAACCCCAACCTGAACTCAGCCGACATCAGCTGGCGGCTCCCGCCGCATTGCGCCTCGATGAAAAAATCGCCTGCAGATTCGGGAGAATGATGAATTCTCCGCCCCTCTTCACCAGGCAGTTGATATAGTCGGCGCGCCAGCGCATGCCGATGCTCGGCGGCGCTTCGCTCGCGGTCTTTGCAAGCGTCGTCACCTCGTTCACCTTGTCGGTCCTGAGGCCGACGAGCGTGTGCTCGCCTTGCAGATCGATCTCGATGACGATGATGCGGCTGTCGATCGTCGCCTCTGCGGCTTCCATCCCGAAGGCGAGACGCAGATCAGCGAGCGGAATGACCTTGCCTCGAAAGTTGATGACGCTGGCAACGAAGGGCTGGCTGCCTGGCACCGCAGTCTCGGGAAGCAGATCCAGGATCTCCTGGACGATGACCGCTTCCAGCGCGAAGGTTTCGCCGTTGAGATCGAAGGTTAGAACCTCGACTTCCTCGGCATAGCTCCAGTGATTGTCAAATCGTTCGGCTGTCGTTGCTGTTGCGCTCATCCTGCTACACGCAATTGCGCCTCCTGTTGCTGACCCGCGGCAACCAGGTGCCCGACGTCGAGAATGAGGGCGACGCTGCCGTCGCCGAGAATGGTGGCGCCCGAGAATGTCGCGACGTTATTGTGCAGTTTCGACATCGACTTGATGACCGTCTGGTGGTCGCCGATGATCTGGTCGACGACGAGGCCGACACGCTCCGTGCCGGTCGAGATGACGACGACCTTTTGATGTACGTCGGGCTTGGTGCCAGTGCGGAAGAGATCGCGCAGGCGCAAGAACGGCACCAGGCTGTCCCGCAGCGAGATGAAGCTGCGGCCGCGCGAGCGGAGATCTTCCTCGAGCGACAGTTCGAGGCATTCCTCGACCGCCGAGAGCGGGATGACGTAGCGGCCGGAACCGACGCGCACCAACAGGCCATCGATAATGGCGAGCGTCAGCGGGATGCGTAGCGACACTTCCGAACCCTGCCCCGGCACGCTGACGATGTCGATCGCGCCGCGAAGCGCTTCGACCGTCTTCTTGACCACGTCCATGCCGACCCCGCGGCCGGACAGATTGGTGATCGCCGCGGCCGTCGAGAAGCCGGGAGCGAAGATCAGCTGCAACAGCTCAGAGTCGGAAAGCGGTTGGCCGGGCTGGATGAGGCCGGAGGATTCCGCCTTGGCGCGAACCCTTTCACGATTGATGCCGCGACCGTCATCCTTAATCGAGATGATCACTTCGCCGCCGGCCTGACGGGCCAAAAGCGTCACCGTGCCGGCTTCGGACTTGCCGGCGGCAAGGCGATCGGCGGGCGTTTCGAGGCCGTGATCGATCGAGTTGCGCACAAGATGCACCAAAGGATCGGCCAGACGTTCGATGACCGTTTTATCGACCTCGGTGCTCTCGCCCTCGGTCACCAGCTCGATCACCTTGCCGGTCTCGCGGGCGAGATCGTGGACGAGGCGGCGGAAACGGGAGAAGAGGGTGGCGACGGGCACCATGCGCAGCATCATCATCGTGTCGCGCAATTCACCGGAGAGACGTTCGATTTCTTCCGAGACGGAGCGCAGCGCGATATCGCTACTGGCGCTGGCGAGCTGGCTGAGACGCGATTGCGCGATGACGAGCTCGCCGACGCGATCCATCAACTCGTCGAGACGTTCGGCCGGAACGCGGACATTCTCGGTCGCCTTCGCCTGGCTGACGGCGGCGGGCGCCTCGCGCTTGGCCGAAACCGCCTCGACAGGACGGAATTCCGGGACGGGTGCTGCAGGAACGGCCGGCGCCGATGCTGCAGCGCCATGTGCGGCTGCCTTTTCCGCGGCCGGGGCGGCGGTTGCCGCTGCCGCGCCATCGATATCCTCGACGCTGAGCTCCATATCGTCGAGCACGAAGATGAAGACGTCGTCGATCGCCGAGCGGTCCTGCTCACTGGTCAGCGTCACGTCCCAGGAAATGTGGAGTTCCGTCGGAGTGAGCTCGTCGAGCGGCGGAATGGCCGAGGTGTTGGCGCGCACGGTGCATTCGCCGAGATCGCGCAGCTCGTCCAACAGGCCGAGCGGGTTGGTGCCGTTGGCCATCGAATTGGCGGGCAGGCTGAAGTGGATGCGCCAGCTGTTTTTCTTCTTCGCCGGTGCCTCGCGGATGGCAGCGACTACAGCAGCAGCGGCCGGCGCTGCAGCAGTCGGCGTCTCCTTGCCGCCGACGGCAGCCTGCAGCTGCGCCAGAAGCGTGCTGCCGGTATCGCCGCGATCGGCGTCCGGCTGGTCGACGAGGGCACGCATATGGTCCTGGGCGGCAAGAACGGCGGCGACGAGTTCACTGGTCGCCGCGACCTCGCCCTTGCGGACGCGGTCGAAGGCGGTTTCGCAATGATGAGTGAAGGCGGCGAGCGCCTCGAAGCCGAACATCGCGCCGGAGCCCTTGAGCGTGTGCAGCCCGCGAAAGACGGCGTCGACGAGATCCTTGTTGTCGAGCTGGTGGGTCAGGTCGAGAAGACCAGCCTCGATCGCTTCGAGGCATTCGGCGGCCTCTGTGCGGAAGACGGCGACAGGATCGAGCGTACTCATCGTCCGAGAACCTTCTTCACGATCTTCACCAGACTTTCCGGGTCGAACGGCTTGGTCAGCCAGCCCGTCGCGCCGGCAGCCTTGGCGCGCGCCTTGAGATCGGCGTCCGATTCCGTCGTCAGGAAGATGATCGGAACCCCGGCCTGTGCCGGCAGTTTGCGCAGTTCCTCGATCATCGTCAGCCCGTCCATGACAGGCATATTCAGATCGGTGACGATCAGATCGAAGCTGCTGCCCTTGGCCGTCGCCAGGCCCTCGGCCCCATTGACCGCCTCGGTGACGCTATAGCCGGCATTGGTCAGCGTGACTTTGGTCGTCAGACGAATGCTGGCGGAATCGTCGACAGTCAGGATATTTGCACTCATAACGACACCTCTTTATGCAACCAGAAATTTGCGTCTTCTTGATCGAAGGATTCGATGAAACCTGAGCGCTCAAGTACGTTCAGGACAGAGCCGCTAGCCGGGGAAGAAAGCCTGAAGGTCTTTCCATGGGATTTTGCTTGTCGCCGCGAGGATTCGATGAGTTGAACGAAGCTCAGATCTGCTTCAGCGCCTTCCGGAATGCTAACGATGATTGTATCGCGGCTATGAAATTCGTTGAAAATCTTGGAGAGTAGTTCGGACACGTTGCGAATGCTGAGCACGCCCGGCAAATTTATAGATTCGTAATATTGTTTCGGAGTATCCAATGCAGCCTCCTGGGCCAGGGAAATACTTGAGGACCCTAAAAGGACTCTCATGGCAGCGTTAACGCAGGGTAAACAGCGGTTGTAGAAAACCGCCGTATAGCGCGCCACGCGACTCTCAATTCTCATCCGGGAAAAGTTGTATTTTTCTCTCAAAATTTAGAAAAAAATAAAGCAAAAACAGCATGTTGAATTGATCTCTCGGCCGTGACGCTTCGTGCCGAAGCGCCATCCACATCTTTCGTTAATCACAACGCTGGCGAGTCCGGCGCGTTTACCGGACGTTTCCATCCTGCCCGTAAAAATAGAGTCAAATCGCCTGTGTTCTAAGAAAAGGTATAAAAGTGGCACACGCCCTGGTAACATCGAACGCTGCAACCTACACGTCAGGGCGGGACATCAGCCAGACCCTGGAATCCGCCCGCAGCCAGGTCGAGGAACGCTTCCTCGAAGGCGGCACCGTGCTGCTGTCGGTGATGGATGTCCTCAACCGCTTGCTGAATTCGCTCGAGAGCGTCACCACGACGCTCGACAACAAGGAAGCGAGCGACACCAGCGCCGGTCTCAGCGCCACCGTGGAGAGCCTGACAGCGCTGCCGGTCACCGAAGAAAACCGTCAGCAGGCGCTCGTCTCGCTGGCGCATACCGGCAGGGAGCTACGCAAGCATGTCTCCGACATGCAGGAGACGATGCGTTATCTCAGAACCTTCGCCGTGACCGTGAAGATCACCGGTGCCGGCCTTGCCGAATTCGCCGGCTTCGCCCAGGAGATCCTGGAGCGCATTTATTCCGGCACCGATGAGGTCAACCGCTTCGCCACCCATCTCGACAGCCTCGACAAGGAGGTGAAGCTCGCAGCCTCTTTCGGCGCCAGCGTTTCCAAGGGATATGCCGATACCGTTCCGGCGGTTGCCGGAGCCCTGCGCGATGATGCAGCCAAGATCGCCGGGCACCGCAAAGATCTCGGCGTCATCGCCCGCGACGTCGGCGCAATTGCACGCGCCGTCCAGAGTAAAGTCGCCTCGACTCTATCGGCCCTGCAGATCGGCGACATCACCCGCCAGCGCATCGAGCATGTGCAGGCCACCTTTTCGCTGCTTGACGATTTCTTTGCCGGCGAGGATGGCGCAAGCCTCGACGCCGGCGCGCGCCAGCGCCTCCAGAACATCATTCACCATTTGACCGCAGCGCAGATGAGCGACATGTGCGCAAATTTCCAGCGGGATTCGGAGAACGTCGTCAAGACGATAGCAAGTTTCGACCACGATATGCGGGAGATCCTCAAGCTGCGCGATCAGATGAGCGGCGAGAGCGGCGAAGCCGGCGGCAACTTCATGCGCGCGCTGGAATCCAGCGTTTCGGCCGCCCACGAAATCGTCAAGCAGGTCGATACGGCAAGCCGCCAGGCCGACCAGGTGAGCCAGTCGACGATCGGCACGGCCGCCAAGCTCTTCGAGGCGATCGGCAACATCCGCGCCGTCAAGACCGACATTCACTATATGGCTTTGAATACCAACCTGCGCTGCAGCCGCCTCGGCGAGGAAGGCAAGTCGATCAACGTTGTCACCGCCGAACTACGCATCTTTGCCGGCAAGCTCGATGATTCCGCCGACGCCATCGTCAACGGCCTGCCGGCGCTCGAAGCCGCGGCCGGGCGGGTCGCCCCCGCCACGGACGCCGAGCCTGGCGGCCTGGGAGAAAGCCTGACGTCGGCCGTCGGCAACATCCGCTCTGCGGCCAACGCGATGGAAAACGAGCTGAAGGTACTCGCCGAGAACGGCCGCGAGGTCGCCACCAAAATCAGCCTGCTGATTGGCAAGCTCGATTTCCAGCATGATCTCGGCGAAGTCCTTGCCCGCTGCGCCGATCTGCTCGAAGGCGTTGCCGGCACCGATATCGCCGATATCTCCGACCTCGCTGAGGTGATCGCGCCGCTCGATCGCAAAATCTTCAAGCACTATACGATGGCCCAGGAGCGAAACATTCATCGCGACATCATCCCGGCGAGCGAAGACAGCACCCCCGCTCCAGCCGAGATCGGCAAAGCCGAAAACGACGAGGATCTGTTCGCCGACGCGCTTTTCTAGAGCAAATTCAAACAAAGTGCCCGGTGGTTCTGGGATAACGACATCCGTAAAAACAATAAGCTAAAGCGCGACAAGCGAATCTGAAGATCGCGACGCGCTTCAGTTGGACGTGCGCCTGCTATCGCCGCCGGAACTTGTTGGCCGCCTCGATCGCCGCTTTCTGCTGATCGTCCTCGATGCCGAGATAGAAATCCTCAAGCGACGGATCGGCGAGCCCAGCCCGGCGCGACAGGACGTACCACTTCGCCGCCTCGACCGGATCGGGCGCCGTGCCGATGGCGTTGATATAAAGGTGGGCGAGCTTGTTCTGTGCGGCGACGTTGCCGCCATTGGCGGCAAGTTTCAGCCATTCGAAGCCCTTGACGTAATCCTTCGGTCCGCCGACGCCGTTGACGAGCCAGATCCCGAGATCGAGCTGGGCCGTGTCAAAGCCGGCGCGCGCCGCACGTGCCATCCACTCTCGGGCGAGCTGTTTCTTTTCCTCCGGCAAGTCCTTCAGCGTCGAATAGATCTGCGCCACGGCATATTGCGAATCGGCAATGCCCTGCTCGGCCGATTTCTCGTAGAACGGCAGCGCAAGCCTCAGCCCCTTCTCGCCGGGATTGTCGGCGATGAGAAGCTGCGCCCAGTTGAATTCCGCCGAAGGATTGCCGGCTTCGGCCGCCTTGCGCATGTAGTCGTCGGCCTTGACCTTGTCGCGCGGCACGCCTTCGCCTTCCATCAGGATCAGCGCATACTTGAACATTGCCGCCGCATCGCCGCCTTCGGCCGCCTTGCCGTACCAGAAGGCAGCATTCTTCACGTCCTTCTTGACACCGAGGCCCTGCGAGAGGATTTCGCCAATCAGCGTCTGCGCCGCCGCATCGCCGAGCTGGGCGCGCGGCAGCGCCTTGTCCATAGCCGTCAGATAATAGCCGCGCTGGAAGGCGCCGTAAGCCTCGTCGACCGGCCCCTTGTAATCCTTCTCCGGCGGCAGGTCAGGCAGCTTCGCACCCATGCGGTCGAACACGCCGACACCATCGGAAGGCCTCACCACCGGACCGGAGGGCCGGTCGGTGCGGAAAGTCGAAGCCGGCGCCGAGCCCGGCTGGCTGATGACGCTGTCGGTGGCCTGCGCCAGGACGACATCCGGCCCGGCCGCAACGAGGGCGGCCATGCTGGCAAGGATAAATTTCAACAGGGGGGCGGTCGGGATCGGCATGAGCGCGATTTCAATCCTCAAACCGTGGCGCTTTTTCGTCAAGCAGCGCGTTGACTTCGGCGACGATCGATGGCGCTCGGGTGGGTTCGCCGAAGACTGCCAGCCGCAGTGCCACGAACTCCGCTCCGGTCTCGGCGACGGCAAGCGCCGAAGCAGGATCGGTGCCGCCCATGACAATGCAAGGAATCTCGATCATCGAGGCCCACCATTCGCCAAGCGCAAGGTTCTTCGGATGGGCCTCCGGCTTGATATCGCCGTCGAGCTTGCCAAAAAAGATATAGTCGGGCCTGACTTCGCCGATCTGCAGTGCATTGTGGCGGTCGGCTGCGTTACCGCCGCCGACGATCAGCTTCGGCGCATGTTTTTCGATCGCTTCCGAAAGCGCCTCGGCATTGCCGGAAAGGTGCAGGCCATCGGCCTTTGCCCGTCCCGCCACACGGCTGTCGCCTGAAATTAGCGCGGCCGCTCCGGCACTCTGGATCAGCGGCACCAGTTTTTCCGCATGTTTCTGGAAGGTGCCATCGTCAAGCCCGTATTGCGGCACGATCACCGAGGCGACATCGCCGCCCCTCAGCGCGTCGGCAACGATCCTTGCCTGTTCATCGGCATCGGCGATATCAGGTGTGATGAGCACAAGGCGGCAGCGGTTTTCCGGTTCGGTCATGGGGTCTTTCCGTTTCCTGCGAATTCCCCTTCGAAAGGAGGGATCCGCACTCGTTTTGTGTGAGTAGTTCCGTTAGACGAGGCTTGCAAGAGGAGGACGTCGAAAGCATGCCGCAGGATTTGTCATTCTACTACGCCGCCGTGCCCGCCGTTCTGCTGGTAGGCCTCGCAAAGGGCGGTATGGGCGACGCTTTGTCGCTGATCGGCCTGCCATTCCTCGCCCTCGTCGTCTCGCCGGTCGAGGCGGCGGCGATCCTGCTGCCGATCCTGGTCTTCATGGACATGATCTCGCTCGTCATCTGGCGCAGACATGGCGACTGGGCGACGCTGAAGATCATGCTGCCGGGGGCAATCTTCGGCATCGCGCTCGGCTGGGCGACTTCGGCGCTCGTTCCGGGCAATATTCTGCGCATCGTCATCGGCGCGGTGACCATTCTCTTCTGCCTGCGCTATTTCTGGAACAATTACGGCCCGGGCGCCGGCAAGATAATCCCGCCGCGCGGCCAGCGACCGGTGGCCGCCGGCCTCTGGGGCACATTTTCTGGTTACGGCAGCTTTGTCGCCCATGCCGGCGGTGCGCCCTTCCAGATCTATGCCCTGCCGCTCAAGCTACAGCCGCGCGAATATACCGGCACAAGCGTGCGCTTCTTCGCGATCCTCAACGCCATCAAGCTGATCCCCTATTTCGCGCTCGGCCAGCTCGACACCCAAAATCTTGCGACCTCCGCGACGCTTCTGCCCTTCGCTCCGCTCGCCACCATTGCCGGCGCCTGGTGCGTGCGCCGTATGAAGCCGGCGATCTTTTATCCGTTCATGTATGCGATGGCCCTGATCGCCGCCTTCCTGATCGTGCGCGAGGGTCTTGGCTGGTAGAGTCGGCAATTCTAAGTGTAACAGCGGCGCTGTAGTACGCTGCAATGCACAATTTCCTTGCTGGACCGGCCGGTTTGCCGTAGCGTTCCCGCCATGTCGAACACGGACCCTTTCTCTGCGATTGCCGATCCGAACCGGCGGTTTCTGCTGGAGGAACTGCGCCGCGCGCCACGGACAGTCAACGAGCTCGCCGAGGGTCTGCCGATCAGCCGCCCGGCCGTGTCGCAACATTTGAAGGCGCTGCTCGAAAGCAATCTCGTCTCAGTGACCTCTGAAGGCACGAAGCGCATTTACACTGTCAATAACCGCGGATTCGACAAGCTTAATTTGTGGCTCGATCAGTTCTGGGCTTGATGCCTGCTCCCCCGAGACTGTGGGACATGATGCTTATGATGCACCGCTGCTCAAAGCCTACGACCCAAAAGCGCCAGCCGCGATGCTGCAGGCATCGGGCTGGCGCAAATCTGGTGTAAAATCACCGGTTCTTGCTGATTTCAGGCGGAATGGATGGATTTACCTTTTCGTTCGCAAGATGGTCGACCGGCGACCCTTGGGAAGATCAGTGGACGGATGACTTGAGACGCATAATCTCGTCCTTGATGCGCAACTTGCGGCGCTTGCATTCGGCAATTTCCGTATCGGAGATAGAGGGAGCTGTTCTGAGCGTATGCAACTCCTCCTCAAGAGCGACATGCTTTTTCTGGAGTGATTCAAGATGAGCTTGAACTGTCATTTGACCCTTCCTTCCTCTTACCCTCCCCGGCCATCATCGTCGGGGATCAAGGTGTCAACGCGGCGGACTGTGACATATTTTTGAATGCTTGTCGAAGGCCAAAAGATGGAGACTGGATGGCAATTTCATGATCAAGACTAACTAGCCGTTACCTGTATTTGGTGATAGGAGCTTGCGGAAATCATCGGCAGATCGGACAAGGTCCGAGGACGATAACGGGGAATGCATATGGCCGATCAGGAACAGGCGGAAATCAGGCTCATTGTGGCGCGTCTGCGCCAGGAGCACGAGGATTTCGACGCCGCGATCAACGCCATGATCCAGATAGGATGCGATGCTCTGCGGGTCCAGCGCATGAAGAAGAAGAAGCTTGTCATCAAGGACAGGCTCTCCAAGCTGGAAGATCAGATCATCCCTGACATCATCGCCTGAGGGGATAGCAGCAATGATGACAGACAGACCGTCCGTCGCCATCATCATGGGCAGCCAGTCCGACTGGGAGACCATGAAAAACGCCGCCGACACACTGGAGGCGCTGGAAATCCCTTATGACGCGCGCATCATTTCGGCGCACCGCACACCCGACCGGCTGTTCAATTTTGCCAAGGGCGCCCGCACGGAGGGCTTCAAGGTCATCATCGCCGGCGCCGGCGGCGCCGCCCACCTGCCGGGCATGGCCGCATCGATGACGCCGCTGCCGGTTTTCGGCGTGCCGGTCCAGTCCAAAACCATGTCGGGCCAGGACAGCCTTCTTTCCATCGTGCAGATGCCGGCCGGCATCCCTGTGGGGACGCTCGCCATCGGCAAGGCCGGCGCGGTCAACGCTGCCCTCCTCGCCGCCGCCGTACTTGCCCTTTCCGACGAAGAAATCGCCGACCGGCTCGACGAGTGGCGCGAGCGCCAAAGTGCTGCAGTCGCCGAATACCCGATGGACGACCTATGACGGCAAGAACGATCGGCATCATCGGCGGCGGCCAGCTCGGCCGCATGCTGGCCATTGCCGCCGCCCGGTTGAATTTTCGCACGGTCATTCTCGAGCCGCAGACGGACTGCCCGGCCGCCCAGCTCGCCAACCGGCAAATTACCGCCGCCTATGACGATCCGGCGGCACTCGCCGAACTCGCCGATGTCTGCGATGTCGTTACCTACGAATTCGAGAACGTGCCCGTTAAAGCCGCCGAAACGCTCTCGGCCAGCGTGGCCGTCTATCCGCCGCCGAAGGCGCTGGAGGCCGCCCAGGACCGCCTCGTCGAAAAGCGTTTTCTCAACGGCTGCGGCATAACCACCGCCCGCTTCCACGCGATCGACAGCCAGACCGATCTCGAAATGGCGCTTGAGGATTTCGGCGGCCAGGGCGTGCTGAAGACCCGCCGTCTCGGTTATGACGGCAAGGGCCAGAAGGTTTTTCGCTCAGTGGCCGACAGCCCGGATGGCGCCTATGCCGCGCTCGGGGCCGTGCCGCTCATCCTGGAAAGCTTCGTCGCCTTCGAGCGCGAGATCTCGATTATCGCTGCGCGCGCCACGGACGGTACGGTCGTCTGCTTCGATCCCGCCGAGAATGTCCATCGCAGCGGCATTCTCCACACCTCGACGGTTCCCGCTACGATCTCGCCGACGACGGCGGACGCCGCGCGCCGATCGGCCGAAAAGATCCTCGCAGCATTGAACTATGTCGGCGTCATCGGCATCGAATTCTTCGTGCTTGTCGATGGCGGCCTGATTGCCAACGAGATGGCGCCGCGTGTCCACAACTCCGGTCACTGGACGGAGGCCGCCTGCGTCGTCAGCCAGTTCGAGCAGCATATCCGCGCCGTTGCCGGAATGCCTTTGGGAGACGCTGGACGTCATTCCGACTGCATCATGCAGAACCTGATCGGCGACGATATCCTGGCCGTTCCCAACTGGCTGCAGCGTCCGGATACGCTGGTTCATCTCTACGGCAAGACCGAGTGGCGCCCCGGCCGCAAGATGGGGCATGTCACCACCTTGACGCCGAAATCGCCGGTTTTGGGCTGAGAAAACACCCTTGCGCCTTGGGAAAAACACCGTCATGCGGTTGACACGGAAAAGGTGACGGGGTATCTGCTCCCCCACCTAAACAGCGCGCCCGATGGCGCGCTTTTGATTGTTAAAGATACGGGCGAATGTGAATTCCCCCATAGAGATCGCGGATCAGAAAAATGAAGATCAAGAATTCGCTCAAGTCGCTCAAGGCTCGTCACCGTGACAACCGTCTGGTTCGCCGCAAGGGACGCATCTATATCATCAACAAGCTGAATCCGCGCTTCAAGGCTCGTCAGGGCTGATTTCGCGCGCCCGGATCGCCTTGCCGCGCAGTTGCCTCGGCAGATATATCCGGTGGGTCGCTGCGGTGATCACGTCAAATTTGTTTGATCTTCGGCGTTGGCGGGCTAATATGTCCGCCATGCGCTTTTTTGCTTTGACGTCAGCGGCGCTGCCGCTCGCCCTCATCCTCCTCACTTCCGCCTTTCCGGCCGCTGCGGCGGAGAAGAACGTCATCGTCGAGCAGACGGACGTCACCAATTCGCCGAAGCAACACCTCGACCAACTCTTCAGCCAGTTGAAACGCGAGCGCGACCCTGACAAGGCCAACGGCATCGCCAATGAAATCCGCATGGAATGGAACGATTCCGGCAGCGCCACTGTCAATCTGCTGATGCAGTGGGCCGACAAGGCAATCGAGGAAAAGCGCAATCCCGCCGCCCTCGATTTCCTCGACGAGGCGATCGCGCTGAAGCCCGATTATGCTGAAAGCTGGAACCGCCGCGCCACGCTGAACTTCGTCATGGGCAATTATCGCAAATCCATGTCGGATATCGAACACGTGCTCGATCTCGAGCCGCGCCATTTCGGCGCGCTCTCCGGCATGGCGGCGATCCTCAGCAACTCCGGCAACGACCAGCTGACCTTGAAGGCTTGGGAGCGTTTCCTCGATGTCTATCCCGCCGAGCGCACCGCCCAGGAACAGGTCAACACGCTTGCGGAAAAACTCGCCGGCAACCGCACCTGATCTCGGCTCGCCGATCTTGACCTCCAGCCAAGCCGCGCAATTTAGAACTGTAGACGGGAAACGACGCAGCGCGTCCGCTCTCGGCAAAACTATCGGCCGTTAAGATCATGTTTGCAGAAGTTTCCGCTCTTCTCGCCCCGCTCGCCGCCGCCATCGGTTTCTCCTCCTACAAGGCGCGGCAATTCGAATATGCCTATCCGAATATCGGCGAACTGACGGATGTCGGCGGCTACCGAATGAACGCCGTCCATATCGAGCGTCCCGAAAATGCGGATCTGCCGGCGCTCGTCTTCATTCACGGCGCCAGCGGCAATCTGCTCGACCAAATCGTTGCCTTCCGCGCCGATCTCGAAGGCCGGGCGGAAATGCTGTTCGTCGATCGTCCCGGCCACGGTTATTCCGAACGCGGCGGTCCTGAAAACGCGGTTCCTTCCGGTCAGGCCGATGCGATCGCCAGGCTGATGGAAAAGCGCGGCATCGAAAGGGCTGTTATCGTCGGCCATTCCTTCGGCGGTGCGATCGTAGCCGCCTTCGGCCTGCGCCATCCCGATAAGACATCAGGCCTGCTCTTCCTCGCACCCGCCACCCACCCTTGGCCCGGCGGCATCGACTGGTATTATCACGTCGCAACCGTGCCGATCCTCGGCTGGCTCTTCAACCACGCGATCGTCGTGCCCCTCGGGCTGAGCCGGGTGGAACGCGGCACACTGAATATTTTCCGCCCCAATCCACGCCCGGCCGATTACATCGAAAAGACCGGTCCGTCGCTGGTGCTGCGACCCAACGCTTTCCACAGCAACGCGGCCGATTTTAAAAGACTGCTTGCCTATGTGAAGGAACAGTCGCCGCTCTATGCGCGGATCACCGCGCCGACCGTGATCATAACAGGCGACAGCGACGAGATCGTGTGGGAGCACCTGCATTCGCGCGGCCTGGCCCGCGACATAACAGGCTCCGAGCTCATTACCGTTCGCGGTGTCGGCCACAAGCCGGATTATCTCGCAACCGATGTCGCCATTGCCGCCATCGAAAAAATCGCCGGCAAGCCACGCGACCTGCAGGCAATCGCCCGCAGAGCCGAAGAGAGACTTGCCGCCGCATCACGCGATCAAACGCTTGGAACCGTACCCTCGTTGGGGCCTGGCGCCCAGACGGGCGTATGACCTCTCCGGCTCGCGTTTCTCGGCGGCAACGCTGCAGTCCTTTGTTTTTATGCATGTCGTTATCCCGGAACCGCTGCACACTTCCGGGCAACATGCATTAAACCTGCATCAGGCGCTGAGACGCACACCGCCGTCGCAGGTGATGACGTGGCCGCTCATGAAGCCGTTTCCGATCAGGAAGGCGATCGCCTCCGCGATGTCCTCGGGCCTGCCGACGCGGCCGACCGGCGTGCGGCTGGCAAAGTCCGCAAACACGCCGCCACGCTGCTCGGGCGGCAGGAAACCCCACCACGGCGTATCGACGACCCCAGGTGAAACGCCGTTGACGCGCAGCGGCTTCAATTCGGCGGCCAGCACCGGCACCATCGCCTCGATGCCGGCATTGACGGCCGCAAGGCCAGCCGTGCCGGGCATCGCGGCCTGCGCGCTGACCGCCGAAACGAAAGTGATGCTGCCGCCCGGCTCAAGCACTGGCAATGCCGCCTGCGCCGCCGCGGCATGCGGAATGAGCTTGCTCTGGAACCCGGCAAGCAGATCCGCCATGTCGAGCGTCGCAAAAGGTCCGGCGCCGTGACCACTGCCCATCGCCAGCACCAGATGACCGAACGCGCCAATTCCGGCGAAGGCCTGCCCGAGTGTGGAAAAATCCGTCGCATCAAGCACGAGGCTGCGCAGATCGCCGTCGAGCGATGCTTTTGCTGCGGCAAGCTTTTCGCCGTCGCGGCCCGCAATGGTGACCGTATATCCCTGTTTCAAAAATAATTTCGCCGTGGCGAGGCCGATGCCGGAAGAACCGCCGATGACGACGACATGCTGTAAAGACATGATGCTGCTCCTAAATTAATCGAGCCGCAGGCGCTTCGACCACCAGCGACGCCTGCATCATGCGCCGCCTGGAAACGTCAAACAGTTCTGTTTTTATCCTGGTATCGATACTGATATGATCCCTGGCATGGACCAGAGAGCCGACACATTCGAAGCCCGCCGCCGTGAATTCGCGGCCTTCCTGCGCTCTCGTCGCGAGCGGCTGACGCCGTTCGAGGTCGGCTTGCCAGAGGGTTTTCGGCGACGCACGCCGGGTTTGAGGCGTGAGGAGCTCGCCATGCTCGCCGGCGTCGGCACTACCTGGTACACATGGCTGGAACAGGGCCGCGACGTCCGCCCCTCCGCACAGGTGCTCAATGCCCTTGCCGATGCGCTGCGTCTCGACGAGGCCGAACGCCAACATCTCTTCACCCTCAATGACCGCCAGGCGTCGCAGACAGTATCCAGCATACCCGAATGCGTCGACGAACCGCTGCAGCGTATACTCGCCAACCTCACGCACCAACCGGCCTATGTGCTTGGCCGCCGCTGGGATGTGCTCGCCTGGAACCGCGCCGCCGAAGTACTCTTCGGCGGTTATGACACGCTCGACCGTGACGAGCGCAACATCATGCATCGCCTCTTCGCCGACCCGACGCATTGTCGGCTCCTCGTCGATTGGGAGGCGGTTGCCCGCGTCTCGCTGGCGATGTTTCGCGCCGACAGCGCGCGTTATGCCGGTGATCCGGATTTCGAGCGACTGATCGCCCTGCTGAAACAGGCAAGCTCTGAATTTCGTGACTGGTGGCAGCGCCACGAAGTCGTCAGCCCGCTGTCGGGTATCAAGCGCATCGACCATCCGGTAAAAGGCCGCATGTGCTTCGAGCATACAGCGCTGACGCTGACGAGCCGGCCGGAGATGAAGCTCGTTGTCTATACCCCGCTGGATGATGAGGACACCAACCGGAAACTCGCCGAGCTTCTCGCCTAAAGCCAAACCTTGCATTGCCTCGGGCCGCCGCAGCCCCATATGCTTCCCATCATTGTCCACTAGAGGGGAAGTCATGGGCCGCCTGCATATCGGGACGATCTCCGTCATATCAGCCCTGTCGCTGTGCCTGACTCCGGCGCTCGCCGCCTCGCCTGCCCCTGTCGAAGCCGAGCACGGCATGGTCGTCACTGCCCAGCACCTGGCGACCAATGTCGGCGTCGAGGTGCTGAAGGGCGGCGGCAATGCCGTCGATGCAGCCGTCGCCGTCGGTTATGCGCTGGCGGTCGTCTATCCCTCGGCCGGCAACCTCGGCGGCGGCGGCTTCATGACCATCCGCCTGAAGGACGGCACGAAGACCTTCCTCGATTTTCGCGAACGTGCGCCGCTCGCCGCCACGAAGACCATGTATCTCGATGCCAAGGGCGATATCGTGCCGCGCGCCAGCCTCGACGGTTATCTTGCCGTTGGCGTTCCAGGCTCCGTCATGGGCTTCGAAACCGCCCGCGAGAAATACGGTACAAAGTCGCGCCAGGATTTGATCGCACCGGCACTGCGCTTCGCCACGGAGGGCTTCACGCTGGAACAGGGCGACGCCGCGAGCCTCGCCGGCAGCGCCAAGCGGCTCGCCAAAGACGAGGCGGCGGCGAAGATCTTCCTGAAACCCGACGGCAAACCTTATGCATCGGGCGAAAAGCTCGAGCAGCCCGACCTTGCCGCGGTCCTGGCAGGCATCTCCCAAAAAGGTCCGGACGCCTTCTATAAGGCAGCACCCGCCGAGGCGATCGTCAAGGCAAGCCAGGCCAAGGGCGGCATCCTCGCCAAGGAGGATTTCGAGCAATATGCCGTGCGCGAGTTGAAGCCGGTCGAGTGCAATTATCGCGGCTACGACATCATCTCCTCACCGCCGCCTTCCTCCGGCGGCGTCATCATCTGCGAGATCCTCAACGTTCTCGAAAATTATCCACTTTCCTACCTGGGCTACGGTTCAGCCGACACCGTCCATGTCATGGTCGAGGCCATGCGCTATGCTTATGTCGATCGCAATGCTGCGCTCGGCGACCCCGATTTCGTCGAGAATCCGGTCGAAAAACTCATCGACAAGGCCTATGCCAAGGAAATCGACGCCAAGATCGATCCCTACAAGGCTGGCACTTCCGCCAACCTCAAACCGCTCGGCGGCAAGGAAAGTACCGAGACGACGCATTATTCGATCATCGACGACGAGGGCAATGCCGTTGCCGTCACCTATACGCTGAACGGCTCCTTTGGCGCCGCCGTCGTGGCACCGGGCACCGGCGTCCTGCTCAACAACGAGATGGACGATTTCACCTCCAAGCCCGGCGTGCCGAACCTCTACGGCCTGGTGCAGGGCGAAGCGAATGCCATCGCTCCGAAGAAGACACCGCTCTCCTCGATGAGCCCGACGATCGTCACCAAGGACGGCAAGCCCTTCATGGTGATCGGCAGCCCCGGCGGCTCGCGTATCATCACCATTACGCTGGAGGCGATCCTCAACGTCGTCGATTTCGGCATGGATATCAGCCAGGCGGTGAACGCGCCGCGTATCCACCATCAATGGCAGCCCGACAAGGTCTATCTCGAACCCTATGCGCTGTCGCCCGATACGGAAAAGACCCTCGCCGCCATGGGCTACAGCTTCGATGGCGGCAATGACGCGCCGCTCTGGGGCCAGGCCGCCGGCATCCTCGTCGGCGGCAAAAGCCTCGCCGCCACCGAAAAGGGCGGCGGTGCGCGGTATAATGGGGCCATGGACAGCCGCGCGGCGGAGGGTTCGGCCAACGGCTACTGACGTCGGCAGCTTTCAGCGAGCGGCAAACGCGATGCACCATTCATGTCACGGTGACAAAGTCGCCGTTCACAAGTCGCTTGCCGCACCCTAAGCAAGAGCGAACCCGCAAGCAGGACGATTCCCGAATGGTCAGCATTGAAATGATTGTCGCCGCCCGCGCCCGTCTGCGCGGTCACATCAGGCGTACGCCGCTTCTCTCCTCCCCCTTCCTCAACGAAATCGCCGGCCGGCGCCTGTTCGTGAAGGCGGAATGCCTGCAGCATTCCGGCTCGTTCAAGTTTCGCGGCGGCTGGTCGGCCGTCTCCGGCCTCGATCCGGCCGTGCGCGCCAAGGGCGTCATCGCCTTCTCCTCCGGCAACCATGCCCAGGGCGTCGCGCTTGCCGCAAAGCTGCACAATGTGCCCTCGGTCATCATCATGCCGAGCGATGCGCCGAAGCTGAAGATCGCCAACACCCGCGCCTTCGGCGCCGACGTCGTCCTCTACGACCGTGTCAATGAGGATCGCGACGAGATCGGCGCGAGGCTTTCGGCCGAACGCGGCCTGACACTGATCAAGCCTTTCGACGAACCGCTGGTAATCGCCGGTCAGGGCACGACCGGTCTGGAGATTTCAGAGCAGGCGGAAGAGGAAGGCGTGACGTCAGCTGAAGTCCTCGTTCCCTGCGGCGGCGGCGGATTGACCTCCGGCATCGCGCTCGCACTCGAAGCCAGCGCCCCCGGCTTTCGCGTCCGCCCCTGCGAGCCCAAGGATTTCGACGACACCACCCGCTCGCTCGCCTCCGGCAGGATCGAACGTAATGCGTCGACAGCAGGCTCGATCTGCGATGCGATCCTCACGCCGCAGCCTGGCAATATCACCTTCCCGATCCTCAAGCGTCTCGCCGGCGCCGGCATCGTCGTCACCGACGATGAGGCGCTGCGCGCCATGGCGCTCGCCTTCGTCAGGCTGAAGATCGTCGTCGAGCCCGGCGGGGCGGTGGCGCTTGCTGCCGCCCTCTTCCATGGCGAGGCGCTGGAAAGCGACACCGTCGTCGCCGTTACCTCAGGCGGCAATGTCGATGCCGATATCTTCGCCATGGCGCTGGGACGCTTCGGCTGAGATACCGTGTCGGCGCAGGCTGTAAACGGCCTCGGATTTCAGGAACGCCCGTGACCCGTCCGCAGCAGCAGCGGCGGACGGTCTTTCATCGGCGACCGTCATGCGATCTTGTAGCGTTCCGCCGGCACGGTGCGAGACAGGTTCGGCATCAACGCCTGACGCGCCTCCTCGTAGGCGGCAAGCAGGCCTGCATCCTCGAGTGACGGGATCGTTGCGAACTCGCCCTGCCCGAGGCCCGAGAGCGACGCATCGACCATGTTTTCTGCAGACATCACGATCTCATTCGGCAGATACTCGACCGGCGTGCCGGCGATGCCCCAGAATTCCGTCGCAGTGGCGCCGGGCAGCACGACCTGAATGCGGATGTTCTTTTCCGCCAGCTCATGCTTCAGCGACTGGCTGAAGGCGAGTACGAAGGCTTTCGTGCCGCCATAGACGCCATTTAGCATCTCTGGGGAGATCGCGACGATGGAAGAAATATTGATGATCGTACCGCCGCCGCGGGCGACGAAACCCGGCACGACGGCATAGGTCAGCCGTGTCAGCGCCGTCACATTGAGCTCGATCATCGCCTGCATCTTGTCGACATCGGAGGAAAGCAGCGGCGCCGTTCCGCCGACGCCGGCGTTGTTGACGAGAAGCGTAATGCTCCGGTCTTCCTTCAGTACGCCTTCGATGCGGGCGAGGCCTGTCTTGTCGCCGAGATCGGCCACGACAGTCTCGACCGTCCGGCCGGTTTCCGCCGTCAACCGGCTTGCCAGCGACTTCAGCCGTTCGCCGTTGCGGGCGACGATGATGAGGTCGTAACCCTGCTTCGCCAGCCTATGGGCGTAGACTGCGCCGATGCCCGAGGATGCACCGGTCACCAGCGCCGTGCCCTTCTGTTCCTGTGTCATGATCCGTCTCCTTGAATACGCCCTGGCCTGATGCCCTGCGCTTGAGGAGAGTCTTACGCCCGATTGCGCATGTCCTGAATGTCATATATACCACCTTTCAGGACATCATTTGGGATCTGATGATCGTGCAACGAATTGGCTTTCTGCTCTATCCCGGCTTCCAGATTATGAGCTTGGCGGCCGTTTCCGCCTTCGAGTTCACCAATATCGACTTTGAGGAAAAGGCTTACGACATCCATTATCTCTCTGAACATGGTGGGTCGATTGCCAACTCGCTTGGCATGGTGATGGAGACGGAGGCCTTTGGCGACCCGGCCCTCGACACGCTGATCGTGGCGGGAGCGCCTGGCGTCAGGCTGCCGAGCGCAGCAGAAGCCGACTTCATCCGCGCCGCCCTGCCCGCTACCCGTCGCTTGGCCTCGATCTGCACCGGCGCCTTCTTTCTTGCCGAAGCCGGCATTCTCGACGGCCGTCGGGCGACGACGCATTGGTATGTCTCGCGCCAACTGCAAAGCCGATATCCAAAAATAAAAATGGAAGAAGACCGGATCTTCATCATCGACGGTTCCGTCTGGACCTCGGCCGGTATGACGGCCGGTCTCGATCTGGCTTTGGCGATGGTTGAGAAGGATCACGGTTTCGAGGTGGCCCGTGCCATTTCCCGCAAGCTCGTCGTCTATCATCGCCGGGCCGGCGGCCAGTCGCAATTTTCCGCCCTTCTGGAACTGGAGCCCAAATCGGACCGCATCCAGAAGGCACTCGCCTACGCCCGCAGCAATCTGAAATCGGCGCTGCCAGTTGAGGAACTGGCGGAAGCGGCCCACCTTAGCCTCCGCCAGTTTAGCCGCGCCTTTCGCGCCGAGACCGGACAATCACCGGCCAAGGCAGTTGAGAACCTGCGGTTGGAAGCCGCCCGCCTGATGATGGAGCAGGGCCGCCACCCGATCGACGTCGTTGCCCGCGAAACCGGCTTTGGGGATCACGAGCGCATGCGCCGTGCCTTCCTGCGCGCTTTCGGCCAGCCGCCGCAGGCAATTCGGCGCACCGCCCTACAGCAACGGCAGATGTGATGTGTCAGGCCGCCGTCCCGCGCAGGGCGCCATGCACCGATTGCAGCACGAGTTCGGCAAGCCGGGCCGCAGCCGGTTGCGGTTCGGCTTCGGCCCGATGCAGGACCAAACCGAGCTTTGGCAAATCAGGCAGGCCAATCGTCTCCGGCGCCAGCGGTCGGACCTTTGCCGGCAGGCCGATCGGTGTACGGATGGTGATGCCGAGGCCCGCCGCCGCCGCTGCCCAGAGACCGCCGAGGCTGGGGCTGACAAAGGCGAGACGCCAGGAAATGCCCCCCTCGTCAAGTGCCCGGGTCGCAGCACTTCGCAATAGGCATGGCGCCTCCAGCGAAGCGAGCGGCATCGGCTCACCGCTTGCCGCATGCCAGCCCGGGGCTCCCTCGACAGGTCCAATCCAACGCATCGGCACCTCGCCAATCTGCTCGCAATGCGAAGTCCGTGTGCCATCGCTCCAGGCAAGCGCCAGATCGAGCTTGCCTGAGGTGACGCGCTCGAGCAGTTCGGCATTGCGCACCACCCGCGCTTCGATGCGGACCTTCGGATGGGCACGCGCGAAGCGGCCGAGCACCTCCGGCAGCAGGTTTTCGCCAAAATCCTCCTGCAGGCCGAGCCGCACCCAGCCCTCCAGCTCGACGCTGTGCACGGCCGCAGCCGCCTCGTCGTTGAGTTCCAGCAGCCGCCTGGCATAACCGAGCATCGTCTCGCCGGCGTCGGTCAGCGCCAGGCCGCGCCCCACCTTGCGGAAGATCGGCGTGCCGGCCTGCTCCTCCAGCTTCTTCAGCTGCGCGCTGACCGCCGAGGTGGAACGCCCGAGCCTTTCGGCCGCCTTGGCGAAATTGCCGAGCTCCATACCGGTCGAAAAGGTACGGAGCACATCGAGATCGAAAATTGTCCGCCGCATTCTATAATCCCATTTTTCAGGATCATCGATCCATAACTTTCTGATTTTCAGCATCATTGTGCTGTGCGATGGTTCTGCTGTCAAGGCCGACGAACGGCCTGAACCATGGAGATCCAGATGCCCTTCGTTCGAATTTCGCTTCGCAAAGGCAAGTCGTCGGACTATCTCGCCGCACTGGCCGACAACATCCAGCGTGCCTTGGTCGAGACCTTCGACGTGCCCGAAAACGACCGCTTCCAGGCCATCCATCAGCATGATGAGAACGAGCTGATCTTCGACCGCAGCTACCTCGCCGGTCCCCGCTCCGACGATTTCGTCTACATCTCGATCACGATCGGCAGACCCCGGACAGCCGAGATGAAGGCTGCGCTCTATCGGCGGCTCGGCGAACTTCTGGCGCAATCGCCGGGCCTCCGGCCCGAGGATGTGATGATCGTCATCAGCACCAGCGCACCGGATGATTGGTCCTTCGGCAACGGCATCGCCCAGATGGCCGATCCCGACTGGCGGCTGCGGACGGTCGGAGGCCGGCAATGACCACGTTGAACCCGAAGACGATGACCATCAGGCGCCCCGGCAGGGCGGTGCGCTCGCCGGAAGGCGTTGCAACGGCGCCTTTCTGGGTCGAAATGTTGCTCGAAGGCGGGGCCGACGGTGAGAACACCGCAATGCGCGCGACACTCGATCCCGGCACTATCACACGCTGGCATACGCACCCCAAGGGCCAGTTGCTCTACGTGCTTTCGGGTCATGGGCTGGCACAGAGCAAGGGTGGTCCCGTCGAGAAACTGCGCGCCGGCGACGCCGTCTGGTTTGCCCCCGGCGAGCGCCACTGGCATGGCGCAGCCGATGACAGTCCTTTCAGCTATATCAGCATCCAGCCGGCCGAAAACGGCAGCATCGTCGAATGGCTGCAGCCGGTGGAGGCACGGTCATGATCGCCATGCAGTACAGCTTCACGCTGCCGGCCGATTACGACATGTCGATCATCGACCATCGTATCCGCGACAAAGGTCCGCTGCTCGACGGCTTTCCCAATCTCGGCTTCAAGGCCTATCTCAGGGCCCTTAAGGGCGAATTCGGCAGCCGCGACAATCTCTATGCGCCCTTCTATCTCTGGCAAGAGCCGGAAGGGGCAAGCGACTTCCTCTGCGGCCCGGCTTTCCAAACACTCACCGGCGCCTTCGGCTGGCCGCAGGTGAGGACCTGGATCGTCTGGCAGGCAGAAATCTCGCCCGACATCGCCGCGGCCAGATTTGCCACGCGCGATATACTGCATATCGAGCCCTACGCGCCGCTTGCCGAAATCCGCCGTGCCGACAGCGCGGAGGCTGCAGCCGACGTCGTGACCGGCGGCGCACTCGCCTCGGTCTCCGGCTTCGAACCGACGACATGGACGCGGGTGCGCTTCAGGCTATGGCGAGAAATTCCTGAAATTGACGCGCACACGCAGGCCTATCGCGTCGGTCACCTGTCGCTGGCTCGAGCATGAGTTCAAGCGGTTGCCCGGCGATAAAAGGCGAGCGAGCCGGCAAGCGCCAACAGCGCGCCGCCGCAAGCCCGTTCCAACCATAGGACGCCTGAGGTTTTCAGGAAACGCACCGCCCGCGAGCCGAAAAAGGCGTAGCCGAACATGATGAGAAAATCGAGTGCGGCAAAGGTGAGCGCGAGCAGCGCATATTGCGTTGCCTGTGGCAGGGAGGGATTGATGAACTGCGGCAGGAAGGCCGAGAAGAACAAATAGCCCTTCGGATTGGTCGCCGCGACCATGAAGCTCTTCAGTCCGATCGAGAAGGGAGATATAGCCCCCGAAGACGCCCCGGATTTCAGCGCCGCATCGATCGTGCCCTTCGAGCGCAGCAGCATAATGCCGAGAAAGGCGAGATAGGCAGCACCCGCCCATTTCAGCATTGAAAACCAGAATTCCGATGCCGCCAGCAAGGCGCCGAGGCCGATCGCGACGGCGCCGATCAACACGAAATCGGAAAGCACCGCGCCGATCATGCCGGCAATCGCCCGGCGCAGGCCATGCCTCGAACCATTGGTCAGCGCCAGCAGCACCGTCGGCCCCGGTGTGGCGATACCGACAAAAGAAACGGCTGCAAAAGCCAGAAGCGTGACGATATCCATGATGATCCCTCCCAATCCAGGGATCGAAACTTGCACGCACAGCAGCGCTTAGCAATGCTGTCCTGTCAAAGAAAAAGCCCGCCGCCTCTTGAGGCAGCGGGCTTTCAAACGGACCGATCGGATCAGATGCCGCTTTGGCCGTCGGAGCCGATATAGGCAATGCGGATCATATTGGTGGCGCCGGGCGTGCCGAGCGGCACGCCGGCCGAGATGATGATGCGGTCGCCCGGCTTGCCGAAGCCTTCGTCGGCGACGATGCGGCAGGCGCGGTTGACCATGTCGTCGAGATCGGTCGCGTCATGGGTGACGACGCAATGCAGGCCCCAGACGACGGCAAGGCGGCGTGCCGTCTTGATGATCGGCGACAGCGCCAGGATCGGCACCTGCGGCCGCTCGCGCGAGGCGCGAAGGCCCGTCGTGCCCGACGAGGTGTAACAGACAATCGCCGACAGCTTCAGCGTCTCGGCGATCTGACGGGCAGCAAGCGAGATCGCATCGGCGCCGGTCGCTTCGGGCTGGGCACGCTGGGCGTAGATGATGCCGGGATAATGCGGCTCGCGCTCGATGGCGGTGGCAATCGACGCCATGGTCGAGACGGCCTCGACCGGATAATCGCCGGAAGCGGATTCGGCCGAGAGCATGACGGCATCCGCACCTTCGAAGACGGCGGTTGCGACGTCGGAAACTTCGGCGCGCGTCGGCACCGGCGAGGAGATCATCGATTCCAGCATCTGCGTGGCGACGACCACCGGCTTACCCGAACGGCGGCAGGCGCGGATCAGCTGCTTCTGGATACCGGGAACCGATTCGAGCGGCATTTCGACCCCGAGATCGCCGCGGGCGACCATCAACGCGTCGGAAAGCTCGATGATTTCCTCGATACGCTCGAGCGCCTGCGGCTTTTCGATCTTCGACATCAGGCCGACACGGCCACGGGCGATCTTGCGCACTTCGGCAAGGTCATCGGGACGCTGGACGAAGGACAGCGCCACCCAATCGACATCGTCGGTGGCGAGCACGGCGTCGAGGTCGGCGCGGTCCTTGTCTGTCAGTGCGCCGACGCCGAGCAGCGTGTCGGGAAGGCTGACGCCCTTGCGGTCGGAGATGCGCGTGCCCGAAATAACAGTGGTGACGATGCTCTTGCCGTCGCATTTTTCGGCGCGGAGCGCGAGCTTGCCGTCATCGATCAACAGGCGGTGGCCGGGCTGCACCGATTCCAGGATCTCGGGATGCGGCAGAAAGACGCGGTTCTGATCACCGAGCGCTTCGTTGTTGTCGAGCGTGAAGGTTTGGCCGGGCTTCAGGTCGACCTTGCTGTCGACGAACTTGCCGACACGCAGTTTCGGTCCCTGCAGGTCAGCGAGAATGCCGATCGGCCGGCCGCAGCGCGCTTCAACCGAGCGGATGCGCTGGATCAGCGTACGCATCAGGTCGTGGCTTGCATGGCTCATGTTGATGCGGAAGACATCGGCACCGGCCTGGTGCAGCTTCTCGATCATCGATTCCTCGGCGGAGGCAGGCCCGAGGGTGGCGAGGATTTTAATTTTGCGATTACGCTTCATCAATTCTGGCTTTCTTGCGTCCCTGGGGTGTCGGAGAGTTGGACCATCCAGCTACCCTGGCGGCCCGTATCATATTCCTTGAATCCCATCTTCTGGTAACCGCGGGCATAACAATCCTGCACACCCGTAATCTTGAACTCGTTTTCCGCCACGCACATCTGCACGTCGCCCGTCCATCGTCCTCCCCGGGCGGCGTCCTCTGCGTAGAGGTAATAATAACGCGACTGCAATTCTCCCTCGATCAACGTGGCGCAGGTCGTTGCCGGCACCTGCCACCAGCCCTCGGTCATCCAGCCATCCTTGGCCCGGTAGCCGATCGCGACGCCGACGAGATTTTGCGTTCCGTTGCAGACGCGAAAATCGGCGCGTGCGGCATCTGCGATGAAAAACGGCATGATGGCTGCAAGAGCGAACAGAGCGAGACGGACCAGCGGTCCGGACCGCGTGAGGAAACTTGGCGCGGCTTGGATCAACACGGCTCCCAAATAGCTCCACGGTTATTCGTATCGGTGTCTTCTTGCGCCGCCGTCAAGCGAAAGTCAACGCAATGCTAATCGATTATATTTCCTTTCACAAACCACCCGTCGAGGGTCCGGCTCAACCGCTGTCCGCCTGCGGCGCTTGAACGTGGCGCAGACGCATGCGATCACTGCCACCGACTGCGCAATGACAAACGGCAATTCCTGATGGACGACTTCCAATCCTTCGAAATCCTACCCGGCAAACATGACAAAGGCATGGTGATCCTCGCAGATCACGCGATGAACCGCCTTCCGGCGCGATATGGCCGGCTCGGCCTGCCCGACGCCGCCTTCGGCCGCCACATCGCCTATGACATCGGCATTGAGGGGCTGACGCGGCAGCTTTCGGCGAGGCTCGGCGTGCCCGCGGTACTCGGCGGCTTTTCGCGCCTGCTGATCGACCCGAACCGCGGCGAAGACGATCCCACCTTGATCATGAAGATCTCCGACGGCGCCGTCATAACAGGCAATCATCCGATCACGCCGCAGGAGTGGAATGCCCGCATCGAAACCTTTCATCGCCCCTATCACGGCGCCGTGGCCGCAACGATCGACAAGGTGGCGAATGCCACCGGCAGGGCGCCGCTGGTGCTGTCGCTGCACTCCTTCACCCCGGCCTGGAAGGGCATTCCCCGCCCCTGGCACGCCGCCGTGCTTTGGGATAGCGACCACCGCGCCGTCGGCCCGCTGCTCCAGAGGTTGCGCGCCGATCCCGATCTTGTCGTCGGCGATAACGAACCCTATGACGGCGCGCTGAAGGGCGATACCATGTACCAGCATTGCATGATCACCGGCATTCCGCACGCGCTGCTCGAGGTGCGCCAGGACCTGATCGCAGACGAGGCCGGAATATCGGCATGGGCCGAACGCCTGGCGCCGATCTTTGCAGCGATGAATGCCGATCCGGCCCTGCACGAATACGACGTCCACCTGTCGCGCACAGGTCCCTATTGAGTGAAAGGCCCCCGAAGGCCCCTGGTGAAGAAAGGAAAGCGAGATGACCGCGCTCAGCAAAACACAGCAGACCGAATTCGAGGCCGCAGCCTTCCGCCGCCTCCTCGCACATCTTCGCGAGCGCAACGACGTTCAGAACATCGACCTGATGAACCTGGCCGGCTTTTGCCGCAACTGCCTGTCGAACTGGTATCGCGAAGCCGCCGAGGCTGAGGGTGTCCCAATTACCCGGGACGAATCGCGCGAGATGGTCTATGGCATGCCGTATGAAGACTGGAAGAATCTTCACCAGAACGAGGCCTCGCCTGTGCAAAAGGCTGCTTTTGAACTGAACAACCCACACAAATAGCTTGGCTTGCCGACAACAGGCTTGACCGTGACGCCGCTTCGCGGCAGTCACGTGCATCCAAATTGATCACCCGAAAAATCAGGAGAACACGATGTCTGATGCTCATGGCGTCGCCCGCGATCAGCTTCGCGCTTTCATCGAGCGCATTGAACGGCTGGAAGAAGAAAAGAAGACCATCGCCGACGATATCAAGGACGTCTATGGCGAAGCCAAGGGAACCGGCTTCGATACCAAGATCCTGAAGAAGGTCGTGGCGCTGCGCAAGAAGGACGAGCAGGAGCGCATGGAGGAGGAAGCCATCCTCGACACCTACCTGCTCGCGCTCGGTATGATCGAGTCGCCGCCGGAAGGCTGATCCGCCGCGCATCGCGGATGCCGACAAGCCGCCGGGCCTTCCGGCGGCTTTTCTTTTGCCCAATGCAGGTCGCCCGGAAGTGTGCAGCGGTTCCGGGATAACGACATGCATAAAACAAAGGACTAAAGCGCGTCGCATGAATCAAGCTTGATGCGACGCGCTCTAACAGGCTGCTGAAAAACCCACTGGCTTTTGGGCTGGACACATGATTCCATCTTGCAAGTGATTTCGAGGGAATTTGGATGCGCGGCGGGGATGATCGGACGGGGTCGCTGTTTTCGTATGTCGACCTT